>CAXTCT010000030.1:0-14206 GCA_964242565.1 uncultured Acetobacteraceae bacterium
GCCAGCAGCCTTGCACGACTGGCGGCCCGCGGCATGGGTCCCGAGGCCGCCTTGGCGGCCAGCCTGGCCGGTGAGACCGTGCTGCGGATGGCCGACTTCGCCTCGGTCCGCGCCATGCAGCGCGCCGTCGGCCCGTTCATCGACCAGGTTTTGGCTTCCGACCAGAAGCCGGCATCCCGGCCGCAGGATATCGCACCCGTCAACCGAGCGGGTCATGGCGCGACGCCGGCCCGCCGTGAGCTGCCTTCGCGGCATGGCGGCTTCACCCAGAAGGCCTCGGTCGGCAGCCATCGTCTGTATCTCCGCACCGGTGAGTACGCCGATGGCAGCCTGGGCGAGATCTCGATCAGCCCGGTACGGGACGGACCGGCGCAGCGCGGGCTGATGGATGCGTTCAGCCAGGCCGTCAGCATCGGGCTGCAACATGGCGTGCCGTTGGCAGCCTATGTCGAGGCCTTCGCCTATACCCGCTTCGGACCGAACGGCAGCGTGGAAGGAGACCCCTCGATCTCCACCGCCACGTCTTCCCTGGATTACGCGTTCCGCACCCTGGCGCAGGCCTATCTCGGGCGGACCCTGCCCGACGCGGTCCCGCAGCCGCATGAGACAGCCGAGGTGCTGCTGCCGCTCGATCTCCCATCGGCCGCGGATGAGGCGGTCAAGGCTGGAACGGCCAGGCGCGGCATCCGGCAACGGCACGGCCTCCGGCTGGTCGGCTGAACCAGGCAGGAGGGCGCGAAATGAGCCATGGAGATCTGGACCGGCGCTTGGCCGAACTCGGCGTCATTCTGCCGGCAGCCGCCGCACCGGTGGCCAATTACGTCGCCGCCGTCGTCAGCGGCAAGCTTCTGGTCATCTCCGGCCAGCTTCCGCTGGTCGAGGGGCGCCTGAGCGTCGCCGGCAAGCTCGGGGGTGGGATCAGCGTCGAACAGGGATCCCTCGCCGCGCGGACCTGCGCGATCAATGTCCTCGCCCAGATCAAGGCGGCGCTTGGTTCGCTGGACCGCGTCACCCGTGTCGTGCGGCTCGGCGGCTTCATCGCCTGCACCGCCGACTTCACCCAGCACGCCACCGTGATGAACGGCGCCTCGGATCTCGTCGCCGCAATCTTTGGCGAAGCCGGACGCCATGCGCGATCGACCATCGGCGTGCCGTCGCTGCCACTGGACGCGCCGGTGGAAGTGGAAGGCCTGTTCGAGATCGCATGAAGCTCCTGCCATACCGTTCGGCGTGTTTTCAAACCGCCCGGCACGTTCCATATCGGCTGCATGCCTGACCGACTATTCTCCCTCAGCCTGCATGCCGCCATCAGATCCATCGACCCCACGCAATGGGACCTGTGCGCCGGCGACGACAACCCGTTCGTCAGCCATGCCTTCCTCTCGGCGGTAGAGGATAGCGGGTCCGCCGGTGCCAAGACCGGATGGCTGCCGCGACATGCCACCCTGCATGACGAGAACGGACGCCTGATCGCGGCGGCGCCGATGTACGCCAAGGCGCACAGCTACGGCGAGTATGTGTTCGACCATGGCTGGGCGGCCGCTTTCGAGCGTGCCGGCGGCCGCTACTATCCCAAGCTGCAGGTCGCCTCGCCGTTCAGCCCGGTCCCGGGTCCGCGCCTGCTGCTCTGTCCGGACATTCCTCCGCGCGAGCGCGGCGGCGTGATGCGGGCGATGGCGGATGCCCTGAGCCAGGCCTGCACCGAGCTGCAGCTTTCTTCCGTGCATGTCACCTTCTGTGATGCCGAAGAATATGAACAACTCGGCGAGGCGGGTTGGCTGCAGCGGCTCGGAACCCAGTTCCATTGGGAGAATGCCGGCTATGGCAGTTTCGAGGATTTTCTCGCCAGCCTGAACTCGCGCAAGCGCAAGGTGGTGCGTCGGGAACGGCGCGACGCGAACCAGTGCGGCCTCGCGTACCGGACCCTGCGCGGATCCGACATCACGCGGGCGCATTGGAAGGCGTTCTATCGCTTCTATACCTCGACGGTGGATCGCAAATGGGGCAGCGCCTACCTCACCGACCGGTTCTTCCCGTTACTGTCTGAACGATTGGGCGACAGGGTGGTACTGATGCTGGCCGAGCATGAGGGTCGTCCGGTGGCCGGGGCGCTCAATCTCCTGGGCAGGGACACCCTTTACGGACGCAACTGGGGTTGCGTCGGCGACTGGCCGTTCCTGCATTTTGAACTTTGCTACTATCGCGCCATCGCGTTCGCGATCGAAAATGGGCTGGCGCGTGTCGAAGCGGGCGCACAGGGCGAGCACAAGATCCAGCGTGGCTATCTGCCGCGGCCGACCTACTCCGCGCACTGGATCGCTCATCCCGCCTTGCGCCATGCGGTGGCTGCCTTTGTCGAGGAGGAGCGCGTGGCGCGACTGGCGGAGATGGAGGAACTCGCCATGCTGTCGCCTTATCGACGAGATGACTGAGCGGCGCGGCAACCTGCTGAAAGCTCGCAGGTTTTCAAATATTGGGGAGGTAAGTTAGAACTCGATATGAACATCAGGCGTCATCGATGAACTATGCCGGATCCGGGATCGACGTACCATGAATGAAGAAATCAAGCGGACTGACGAACGCGTCCGGGTACGGGCGTATGAATTATGGGAAAAGGACGGGCGGCCGCATGGCCGAAACGAGGAATATTGGGCCGAAGCCTTGCGGCAGATCCAGGAACAGGACCACCTGAAGGAGGCCTCCTGAGGAGGGCGGCCTGCAGGTGGTCGCGCCGGCCAGCGCGCAACCGGCCGGCTTGGCGCCGGACTCAGCTACGCTGGATGGCTGCCTGAAGATTCTCGTCGATCTTGGCGAGGAAATCCTCGGTATTGAGCCACTTCTGCTGCGGACCGATCAGCAGGGACAGATCCTTGGTCATGAAACCGGACTCGACGCTGTCCACGCAGACACGCTCGAGCGTTTCGGCGAAATGCGTCACATCGGGGGTGTCGTCGAAGCGGCCACGATAAATCAGGCCACGCGTCCAGGCGAAGATTGAGGCGATCGGGTTGGTGCTGGTCTGCCTCCCCTTCTGATATTCGCGATAATGCCGGGTCACCGTGCCATGCGCGGCTTCGGACTCCACCGTGTTTCCGTCCGGCGCAAGCAGCACCGAGGTCATCAACCCCAGGCTGCCGAAGCCCTGCGCCACGATGTCGCTCTGGACGTCGCCGTCGTAATTCTTGCAGGCCCAGACATAGCCGCCCGACCATTTCAGGGCAGCCGCCACCATGTCGTCGATCAGACGATGCTCGTAGGTGAGCCCGGCTGCGTCGAAATCGGCCTTGAACTCGGCGTCGAAAATCTCCTGGAACACATCCTTGAACATGCCGTCATAGGCTTTCAGGATCGTGTTCTTGGTCGAGAGATAGACCGGCAGCTTGCGGTCACGACCATAGGTGAAGCTGGCGCGGGCAAAGCCGGCGATCGATTCCCTGGTGTTGTGGATGCCCAACGCGACCCCGGGTCCCGTGAAATCATGCACCTCCAGTTCGAGGGGCGCGCCGCCGTCGGCAGGCTGATAGGTCATCGTGACCTTGCCGGGTCCGGGGATCTTGGTTTCCGCGGCGCGATAGATATCGCCATAGGCATGACGGCCGATGATGATCGGCTGGGTCCAATGCGGCACCAGGCGCGGCACGTTGGAACAGATGATCGGCTCGCGGAAGATGGTCCCGTCGAGGACATTGCGGATGGTCCCGTTCGGCGACCGCCACATCTTCTTGAGCTTGAACTCGGTGACACGCGCTTCGTCAGGCGTGATGGTGGCGCATTTCACGCCTACGCCGTAGGTCTTGATCGCGTGAGCGCTGTCGAGCGTTACCTTGTCATCCGTCGCATCGCGATGCTCGATGCCCAGATCATAGTATTTGAGATCAACGTCCAGATACGGAAGGATCAGCTTCTGCTTTATGAAGCTCCAGATGATCCGCGTCATCTCGTCTCCGTCGAGTTCGACGACCGGTTCCTTTACCTTGATTTTAGCCATGCCTTGATCGCGCTCCGGCGTTGGCCGGCTTTACGCCGGCATTGATCCTGACCCTCCTTCGCATTCCGGATCGCGTGCGGCAAGGGTGCCGGCGTGGCGCTTGTTCACCGAGGACCCGGCGCGCCGGGTCCCTGATGCCGCCATAGGCTGGACCGACCTAGTCAGCCGCCTCGGCAGGCTCGCTTGCATCCTGTTCCTCAGGTGTCGTCATCATCGCATTCGCCACCACGCCGGATTGCTCGCGGATGCGTGTCTCGATCGTGGCTGCCATCTCGGGATGGTCGCGCAGGAACTGCTTGGAATTCTCACGTCCCTGCCCGATCCGCTGGCTATCGAAACTGAACCACGCACCGGATTTCTCGACGATGTTCGCCTTAACACCCAGATCGATCAGCTCGCCCATCTTGCTGACGCCCTCGCCATACATGATGTCGAACTCGACCTGCCGGAACGGCGGCGCCATCTTGTTCTTGACCACTTTGATGCGGGTCTGGTTGCCTACGACTTCGTCGCGCTCCTTGATCTGGCCGATCCGCCGGATATCGAGCCGGACCGAGGCATAGAATTTCAACGCGTTGCCGCCGGTCGTGGTCTCCGGGCTGCCGAACATGACCCCGATCTTCGACCGGATCTGATTGAGGAAGATCAGCATGGTGTTCGAACGCGAGACCGAGCCGGTCAGCTTGCGCAAAGCCTGGCTCATCAGCCGCGCGTGCAGGCCGACGTGACTGTCACCCATGTCGCCGTCGAGTTCGGCTCTCGGCACCAGCGCCGCCACGCTGTCCACCACCAACACATCCACCGCGCCCGAGCGCACCAGCGTATCGGCAATCTCAAGGCCCTGCTCGCCGGCATCGGGTTGGCTGATCAACAAGTTCTCGAGATCGACGCCCAGCTTGCGTGCATATCCCGGATCGAGCGCATGTTCGGCGTCGATGAACGCGCAGGTGCCGCCACGTTTCTGCGCTTCGGCGATTGCGTGCAGGGCCATGGTCGTCTTGCCCGAGCTTTCGGGGCCATAGATCTCGACGATGCGGCCACGTGGGAGGCCGCCGATACCCAGGGCGATATCCAGCCCCAGCGAGCCGCTGGAGATGACATCCGCCACCTCGTTGGACCTCTGCCCCATGCGCATGATCGAGCCTTTCCCGAAGGCCCGTTCGATCTGGCTGAGCGCTCCCTCGAGCGCCTTAGACTTGTCCATGTTTGCTTCCCCAAACCCGACATTGAAGCAGTCGAGCCAGAACTGTGTCCACCAGGCAAGATGTCACAGAGCGCCCCCGAGCCGCAACCAAAGCCGACCTTGTTCCTATCCGAGCCGTTAAAAGAATTAAGCGAGCGTTCACATATGTTCTACAAGAACGAAACATGATCAAATAGACCCCGGAATCAAGAGGCCGACATCTGAATTTCCTGGCGAAATTTCCGCGACTGCACTCCCGGTTCAAGAGCCGCCTGATCGAGCTTTATCTTGTGGGTCTGCTGTGCGGTGTCTCCTGGAGGCAGGGCTTGGCCGCTCCTCATCGGCTAGCGAACCGGCGGTGCCCCTGGCGGCGGGCGACGCAGGCGCCAGACATAGGCGATGATTCCGGCCACGGCCTGGAAATGTTCACGAGGAACCTCTGAATCGAGGGGCAGCGTATAGAGCGCCCGGGCCACCGGCGGATTTGAAACCATCGGCACCTTGTTATCCTGTGCCACGGCACGGATGCGTGCCGCCAGTTCATCCATTCCCTTGGCGACAATCCTGGGCGCTGCCTTGCTGCCGGTCTCGTAGAACAGGGCGACGGCATAATGGGTCGGGTTGGTCACCACCACCGTTGCTTTGGCGACCTCCGTCATCATCCGCTTGGACGCGCGCTGCCGCCGCAGCCGCCGGATGCGCTGCTTTACCTGCGGGTCGCCCTCGCCCTCGCGATGCTCGTCACGCAGTTCCTGCTTGCTCATGCGCAGCTCGGCCATGTGCTTGTGTCGCACCCAGCCAAAATCGATCAGCGTCACCACCGCCTGGACCGCCAGCACCATCAAGGTGGCACTCAAGGTCAGCCGGGTCATCCGGCTCGCCAACATGCCCGCATCCCAGCCCACTGAGTGCATCATCAAGGGAAACAGGCCGCCAAGCACGTGCCACACGGCAAAGCCGAAAGCCGCCAGTTTCATGACCGACTTCAGCCCCTCGACAGCCGTGCTGCCGCCGGTGATGCGCTTCAGGCCCTTCATCGGGTTGAGCCGTCCCGGCTGCGGCATCAGCGCCTCGAACCGAAGCAGGAATCCGGTCTGCACCAGGGTCGCGGCAATGATGCCGGCCGCTCCCGCCAGCACCACCGGTCCGGCCAGCAAGACGCAATATCCAAATGCCTCCCGCAGCACGGTAAACGCGCCGCCGCCGGTGACATCGATACGCGCGGCATTCTCCATCAGCCCTTGCATCCGGACGACGAACCGCTCCGCGCGCGGAGGAACCATCATCACCAGGGCGAGGATCGCCACGCCCAGGCCAGCCAGGGTCTGCAATTCGCGCGAAACGGCGACCCGGCCCTCCTCGCGGGCACGGGCGAGCCGGCGTGCGGACGGCGCTTCTGTCCTGTCTTCCTTGTCCGCCTGGGCCATGGCTAAAGTCCGGGCAGACTGGCGAAGCTGGCTCTCACCGCCTGCATCCAGACCATGAGCATCGGGCCGACCAGCAAGGCCAGCAGCAACAGGCCGCCCAGCACCTGGCCCGGCAGGGACAGGCTGTACACCTGCAGGGATGGCACCGTCTTGGCCAGCAAGCCGAGCATCACCTGCCAGACGAAACCCGCCAGGATCAGCGGGGCCGCCAGACGCAACGCCAGCGAGAAGCAGCCTTCGGTCGCAACCGCCACACTTTGCGCCGCATCTCCGACCGAGAACAGCGTCCCGGGCGGCACCAGATGATAGCTGCCGGCCAGGGCGCCCAGCGGAAGCGCATATAGTCCGGAGGAGAGGATCAACACCGGCGCCGCCAGCGCCAGCACGCGGCTGACGCCGGTGGTCTGCGAGCCGAGTTCCGGATCAGGCTGCAGCACGCTCGACAGCCCGATCATGGTCGAGATGATCTGCCCCGCAATCGGAAGCGACAGGGCCATCAACCGCGCCAGCCAGCCGAGCAGCAGGCCGAAGCCGAGTTCCGACCCGATCATGGCCAGGTCGTGCATGGCCGAACCCCCGGAGAGCGGCATGATCGCTTCCACCCCGGGGAAAACAAGCACCGTGATGCCGACAGCGAGAGCCACGCGCAGAACCACCGGAACCTCGGTTTCTCCGAAACCCGGCAGAACCATCACCGCAGCACTGATCCTGCACAGCACCAGCATGGCGCCAAAGGCGAGGTTGGGCAGACCGCTCAGCAGCGTCTGCGCTCCGGAGTTCATTGACCGCCGATTGCGATCAGCCGGTCGAAAATCGTGTGCGAGTAATCCGCGAGCGTCGCATACATGAACGGTCCGGCCAGCATCAGGGCCGCGCCGAGCGCCAGCACCTTCGGCACGAATGCCAGCGTGGTCTCGTTGATCTGCGTCACGCTCTGGATCAGGGAAATCACCAGCCCCACTCCCATTGCCGTCAACAGCGCGGGCGAGCCGAGTTTCAGCACCACGATGAACAGGTCATGCAGTACCAGGCCGACATCACCTTCCTGCATCGCAACAACTCCAGAAGGGTCAGATCGACATCTTCATGATGTCCTGATAGGCTTGCACGACCCTGTCGCGTATCGCGACGGTCGATTGCAGTGCGAGCTGGGCACGCGACACGGCCATGACCACGTCCGTGATGTTGCCCTCACCGGAAATTCCTTCGACGGTTTTCG
Organism: uncultured Acetobacteraceae bacterium; assembly: GCA_964242565.1. Lineage (GTDB taxonomy): Bacteria > Pseudomonadota > Alphaproteobacteria > Acetobacterales > Acetobacteraceae > Lichenicoccus. The sequence continues at coordinate 7,818 of CAXTCT010000030.1, forward strand.
CATCCGCCGCATGGCCGGTCTGCACCACATCCTGAAGAGCCCGCTGCAGCGTCGAGCCGAAGCCTGAGACATCCGATGCGGATGATCCACCCTCGGCGGCGTCGCTGTTGTCGACACCAAGCCCGCTATTGCCCTGGACGCGGGAATAGGCACCGGCAACACCCGAGGGTGTCATGGAAAGCGGATCAACGCTCATTTCAGCAGGTCGATCGTTCTGGTCAGCATCGAACGTGTGACCTGCATCACGTTGAGGTTGGCGCTATAGGAACGTTCCGCTTCGCGCATATCCATCAATTCCACGAAGCTGTTGACATTCGGCATCTTGACATAACCCTGGGCATTGGCTGCCGGATGCGAAGGATCATACTTCAGGGTGAAGTCGGACATGTCGTTGCCGATCTTCTTGACCGAAACGGTCTCGGTTCCGAGGGCGGGATCGAGTGCGTCCGCGAATGTAACGGTCTTGCGACGATACGGGTCCGCGCCGGGGGATGAACCCGTCGTGTCCTGGTTTGCGAGATTCTCGGCGATCACGCGTAAGCGGCTGGTCTGGGCATCCATCCCCGCCGAGGAAATATCGAGTGCCCCTGAGATATTCATCGCCTAGCCCTTGCCCAGTGCGGTGGCGAACATCGCCATGTATTTGCTGTAGAGGTTGGTGACGAATCGCTGCTGATTGTCCGTATCGGCAACCTTCGTCATCTCGGACGCGACCGAAACCTGATTGCCGTCAGGAGAACGCTCGCTGCTGCTAGCGGTGACAACGCCTGGCTCGGCATCACTGGCCGACATATGCATCGGGTTGGTCTGGACCGGCGTGATCGTGAAGGCCGACAGGGCGCTGGCGAAAGGCTGCTCGTCCCGCGGCTGATATTTCGGGGTATCGGCATTCGCTACATTCTGCGCCAGCACGCGCTGACGATCCTCGAGCCAGCCCAGTTTGCGCTCGGCAAGCCCAAACAGATCCGTCGAAGACACGTCCATGCCGGCGAACCTCCTATACCCACGGCAGCATTCTGAGAGAAATTCCCTTCCAAAGGGTTAACGCACGCAACCTGGCGGCCGCAGGCGGGCGGAGCGGATGCAGCCGCCATATCGCTTCGTTATCGCAATATTTACCTTTCCATGCCATGCTGGATGAATGACACAAGCCGCCCGCATCCCGCAGGTCCCGACCGATGCCGCTGCAGCACTTCGTGAAGTGACGGCTTTTGCCGAGGCCATCGTCCAGACCCTGCGCCTCAGCCGCGCCTTTCTTCGCGTGGGGCGCATGATCTGCCTCGACGGGCTCGATGCACTGGTGGCTCAGCTTTGTGCTCGAAGCCTCGGTCTCGAGCGTCAGGCCGGAGCAAGCCTGCGCCTGCATCTTCTGGCCGTGCAGGTCGAGGTCGACGCAATCCAGGCAATCATGGTCCTGAGGCAAAAGGCAGCGGCATGTCCGTCCACGATATCCTGACCACGATCGCGGCACTGGCCGCCGTCATCGTCATGATCCTGCTGGTCCGATACGGTGCGCGCTTCATCGGCCCGGTTTCGCGGCGGGCGCCCTCCCACGGAACGTTGACGCTGAATGCATCCCTGCCTCTCGATGCACGCAGGCGACTGGATCTGATCGGTTGCCAGGGACATCAACTTCTGCTGCTGACGGGCGGTCCAACGGACATATTTCTTGGCTGGCTGCCTCCCGGGGGGCCGTCCCGGGACGTCCGACCATGACCCTCAGGCGGCTCATGCTCCTGACGGCCCGGACAGCCTTCATGCTGACCGCCTTCCAACTCGTCGCCGCCGGCATGGCCCATGCCCAATCGGTCAATATCGACCTCGGCCATGCCGGGGAGACAGGCGCCACGGGCCGGCTGGTCCAGCTCACGGCCCTGATCACCATGCTTTCGCTGGCTCCAAGCCTGCTGGTGATGGTGACGGCCTTCACCCGGATCGTTATCGTGCTTTCACTGCTCCGGGGAGCGCTCGGCGCCCAAGGAACACCACCCAACACCGTCCTGATCGGGCTGGCCCTTTTTCTGACCTTCTTTGTGATGCAACCGGTCCTGGAACAGTCATGGGATCACGGCGTGGCACCTCTGCTGGCCGGCAGCGTCAATGAAATGGACGGCCTGCGCGCCGCCGCCGAGCCCTTCCGGCATTTCATGCTGCTCAATGTCCGGCCACCCGATCTGACCCTGTTCCTCGACATCGCCAAATTGCCGCCGCCGCCCGCGGTTGATGATACACCCTGGCGTGCGCTGGTTCCCGCCTTCATGATCGGCGAATTGCGCCGAGGCTTCGAGATGGGTTTTCTGCTCTATATGCCGTTCCTGGTGATCGACATTGTCGTCTCCAGCGTCCTCATGGGCCTTGGCATGATGATGCTTCCGCCGAGTGCGATTTCCCTCCCGTTCAAGCTGATATTCTTTGTCCTGGTCGACGGGTGGCACATGATTGCGGGCAGCCTGGTGCAGAGCTTCGCCACGCAATGATAGTCTCGCGGCCTCGAAACTTTGCCTGACAGGCACGTTACCGTCCGACGAGAAGGAGCAACCAGATGAAGCAGCCCCATACGGAAGACGCCATCGTTCATACCGATGACCAGCAGGATACCGGGAACCACAAGACCCCGGATGCCGCGGAAGCAAAGGGAGCGGACCGTTTTGGTGGAACCAGGGCTGGCGACAAGAATGTGGAAAAGTCCGTCGATTCAAGCACTGAATGACCTCGGTCCGGGTAGAAGCTACGAGATCGCCGCTGTCCGCCAACAGGTGATCTCGCCGTTCCCTGCGCGATGTGACCACTGAGTCACGAAGTATGTTGGATTGAGCGGCCGCCGCGGGAAGTGCGGGCTGTTCTGACGGCACCCAGGCAGCCGCTCGGTCGGCGGCCCGGTTGTTCGGCGGAACCAGCGCAAGGCGGTCGCTGTTTCCCGGCACCTGCCGTTCATGACCTATCGACGTGATGATGCCCAAACGGGGTCTCTCCGGACGACCGGGAAATATCAACATGTGCCGGGACGGGTTTGCCGCGCGGGGGCCGGATTGCGCCTGACCGCCCTCGTTGCAGTCCAGACTCATTCGGACAGGAGTGAGGAACGCATGAACCGGGTTACGCCCGTCGCCTGGATGCATCACGCATACGGATACCACCACGCCTATGGCGGCGGAGCCTGGATCACGCACATGGTGGTGTCGTCGGTCATTCACGGTCTGATCTATGGCGTCATCTTCAGGCTGCTGAGGCATCTCAGCCTCGGCGAGATCGTGCTTCTGGCTGTCCTCGTGATCGGGCTGATCTATGCCTGGAACCGCAATCGACGCTACCGGCGGTGGTGACATACGGCATCGGCGCTGGATGATAATTGCCTCCTCGCCACGGGGGAGGAAAATGGGAACAGAGATCGGGAAATGGGCAAGATGGGCGGCTATAGGCCTGGCCCTCTTCTCGGGGCTGGCGGCGCTCGGGCTGCTGATCCTGCCATTGATACTCGTACTGCTCATGGTACTGTTCGAGACGACGGCGCGAGGCGTGCTCGTGCTGCTGGGATTGCTGGTCAACTGGCTGCGCGACTTCGTGCCTGGAAGTGGGGGGAGCCTGCCGCCATTCCAGGCGGTCGTGTTCCATCCGCTGGAGGTGGCGCTCGGCTCCCTTCTGCGCGCCATGCCATGCCTCGCCGGGCTGATGCTGATCCTGCTCAGGCGTTCATCCGGACGATGGTGGTGGTGGATCCTGATGCTCTGGAGTCTCGCTGCCGCCATCGGCGGTAGGCCCGTGGCGACGCTGCTGCTTCCTGGGCTCGTGATCGCGGCGATCTTCGCCTTGCGGTCCGCCGCAATCCGCGGACGATGAACCGGACGGACTTGCCGTCCCGTGCCGACCCGGCAATTTTCGCTCATTTGGAGAAGGGGCTGGTTATGCAGCAGGCGGACCATGAGGATCTGATCGATGCCCTGCGCGGGCTTCTCGATGGCGAGACCGACCTGATCGCCAATGCCGCCAACACGGCGGCCCTGCTGTTCGAGCGGCTGCCGGCGATCAACTGGGCCGGCTTTTATTTCCTGCGCGGCGAGGAACTGGTTCTGGGACCCTTCCAGGGCCGCGTCGCCTGCGTGCGCATCAAGCTGGGCAGCGGTGTCTGCGGCACCGCCGCGTCCCGAGGCCAAACCATCGTCGTGCCGGACGTCCATGCCTTTCCCGGTCATATCGCCTGCGACGCGGCCTCGCGGTCGGAAATCGTGGTGCCGCTGTGGCATGATGGACGGTTGATCGGTGTGCTGGATATCGACAGCCCGTTGCAGGGACGCTTCGTCGAGAAGGACCGGATCCTATGCGAGCAGGTGACGGTCGTCCTGATGCAGGCATCGCGGCCATGATCCGTCCGGTCGCCGCAGCGATCGCCGTGGTCCTGCGAGAACGCGGCGTCGTGCTGGTGCGGCGGCGCAATCCTCCCGACGCTGGGTTGTGGGGCTATCCGGGCGGCAAGATCGAGACCGGCGAGACGATCCCTGCCGCCGCCCTGCGGGAACTCGAGGAGGAGACCGGGCTGGTCGGCTGTCCGCGGCGGCTGCTGACGCCGTTCGATATGCTCCACCGTGACATTGACGGGCGGTTGCAGGGCCATTTCATCCTGCTGCCGGTGCTATGCCGCTGGATATCCGGCACCCCCAGGGCGTCCAGCGACGCGCTCGATGCGGCGTGGTTCGATATCGACAGCCTTGAGCATCAGGGTGCAATCCTGTCGCAAAAAGTGGCTGGTCTGGCGCAGGAGGCGCTCGCACTGACACCGCCGGAATGATCTCAGGTGATGTCCAGCGACTGTATGACGGTCTCGATCTCCTGAAAGCTCGGCATGTGCTCGTTGGGCACCATCTTGCGGCCGCTTTCGACACTTACCTGCGCCGGATGGCCGTGCAGATGCGCGACCAGAACGGCGCGGATCAACTCGAAATACTTGGCCTCCTCCATCACCACGGCATGCAGCCGGGCGCCTACGGGCGCGACAACGCCATACGCCAGCAGCACGCCGAGGAAGGTGCCGACCAAGGCACCGCCGATCATCTCGCCGAGCACGGAGGGTGGCTGGTTGATGTGCGACATGGTCTTGATCACGCCAAGCACGGCCGCGACGATCCCGAGTGCCGGAAGCGCGTCCGCCATGCTTTGCAGCGCATGGACGGGATGCAATTCCTCGGCCAGCGTTTTCTTGAGTTCACGCGCCATGACGTCGTCAATCTGGTGCGGATCATCGACATTCATGCCGACCATGCGCAGATAGTCGCAGATCATGCTGCTGGCGTGATGATTGGACAGGATCTTCGGAAACTTGGTGAAGGCGCTGCTGGCCGCCGGATTCTCGATATGCGGTTCCAGCGCCATCACGCCACGACTGCTGGCGAGACGCACGAAGAAATACAGCAGGCTGAGCATCTCGATATATTCGGGCTTCTTGTAGCTCGAGCCCTTCAGCACCTTCTTCAGGCCGCCGAGGGTGTGCTTCACGTCGTGCATCGAGTTGGCCATGATGAAGGTGCCGATGGCCGCTCCAAGGATGCTCAGCAGTTCGAACGGCATCGAGCCGAACAGCGGGCCCATCGCGCCACCGGAAGCGGCAAAGCTGCCGAACACGCAGACCAGAAGGAAGACGAGGCCGCCGAGGGTCAGCATGGCCTGACGCTTCTCATCGCGCGCGGGACGACGGCGTCGGGCCACCGGTTTGAGCTGCACCAGTTTGGGCAGGCTCCGGCCAGCTCCGCTGCAGCGTCAGCACGATGCGACGGTTGGCGGGAGAAAGCGGGTCGGCCGGCAGCAGCAGCTTGCGGCTGGCATAGCCGGTCACGTTGCTCAACCGCGCATCGGGCAGGCCGCCCGCCGCCAGCACATCGCGCGCCGCATCGGCTCGCTCGGCCGAGAGGCTCCAGTTCGAGAACTGGCCGCTGTGGTAGGGGGATGCATCGGTATAGCCGCCGATCGAGACAGATTCCGGCAACCCGACGATGAAGCGCGCGGCAACGCGCAGCAGCGCCTGCGCGCGCGCCGTCGGGACCGTCGAGCCGTTGTCGAACATGGGCTGATGCGCGGCATCCATGATCTGGATGCGCAGGCCCTCGGGCGTGACGTCGATCGCCATCTGTCCGGCGATCCCGGCCAGCGCGGGATCATGCGCCACGGCATCGCGAAGGCGCAGCGCCGTCCCGCGTAAAGCCTTGTCTTCGGCGATCGCCCTGGCGCCCCCACCCGAATCCTGCTCGCCATCCGCAGCGGCGGAGGCCGCCTGCATGGTGACGACGATGGCGGCTTGCGGCGTCGGCGGAGGTGTCGTCCGGCTGACGGCGGGTATCGATGCCGGGGGGGCCGAGCCGACGGGGCTGGGACCGGTCTGGGTGCTGCCGGCCGGGCTCGGT
>CAXTCT010000031.1:0-14172 GCA_964242565.1 uncultured Acetobacteraceae bacterium
CGGTCTCGTCGATCTCGCGCGGCACGCCGGAGATGAAGCCTTCCAGGATCCACACTGCCAGGGGCACGTTGAACAGGCACTGGGCGAGTGCCACCGCCCACACCGTGTCGAACAGTCCGATCGAGTAATAGAGGTTGAAGAACGGCATCGCATACACCGCCGGCGGCGCCATCAGGTTCGAGAGCAGCCAGAAGAACAGATGCTTGTCGCCCATGAAGCGGTAGCGGCTGAAGGCATAGGCGGCCGGCAGCGCGATCGTCACCGAGATGATGGTGTTGAGAAACACGTAGGTGAGGGAGTGCAGGAAGCCGTTGTACCAGGCCGGATCGGTGAAAATATGGGTATAGTTGGCGAGCGTCGGCTGGTGCGGCCAGAAGCTCAATGTCGAGAGGATCTCGCCATTGGTCTTGAAGCTCATGTTCAGCAGCCAGTAGATCGGCAGGAACAGGACCAGCAGATAGACGACGATGCCGATGTCGCGGCCGCGGATGCGCATCACGAACCACCCCGCCGCTCGAGCTGCGTCATGATCGTGAAGAATATCCAGCAGATCGACAGGGTGATCAGGTTATAGACCAGCGACATCGCCGCCGCATTGCCGAGATCGACCTGACCCAGCGCGATCTTGACGAGGTCCAGCGACAGGAAGCTGGTGGCCGAACCCGGGCCGCCGCCGGTGACCACCGAGGGTTCGGTGTAGATCATGAAGCTGCCCATGAAGCGCAGCAACACGGCGATGACCAGGACCTTCTGCAGTTTCGGCAGCTCGATGTTGCGGAACACCGACCAGCGGCCGGCGCCGTCGATACGGGCCGCCTGGTAGAAGGCGTCGGGGATGGATTTCAGTCCGGCGTAGGACAGCAGCGCCACCATGCCGGTCCAGTGCCACACATCCATGATGACGATCGTGGCCCAGGCCGAGGTCGGGTCCTGGGTGTCGTTGTAGGGGATGTGCAGGCCGTTCAACGCGGCACCGAGCAGGCCGATATCCTGCCTTGCGAAAATCTGCCAGATGGTGCCGACGACGGTGTAGGGGATCAGCAGCGGAAGCGCGATCAGCACCAGGGTGGCGCCGACCTTCCAGCCGTGGCGCGGGATGCAGATCGCCGCCATGATGCCGAGCGGCAATTCGATCAGCAGCACGACCAGGGAGAAGATCAGGTTGCGCACGAGGGCGCCGGCAAAACGCGCGCCGATATCGGTGCTCGGATCGAGGAGGTTCTGGAACCAGGCGATCCCGTTCCAGAAGAACGAGTTCTGGCCCATGCTGTCCTGGACCGAGTAGTTGACCACCGTCATCATCGGCAGGATCGACGAGAACATCACGAACACCAGGACCGGGATCACGAAGAACCAGGCCCGGTTGTTCCAGGGCTTATCGAGCATGTCCGTATCCCGTCCCAACGGCATCGCATACTGCCGCCTCGATGCGATGCTCCCCGACATAGATATGCATATGTTCCGGAGCGATGGTGAGGCCGGCCCGGTTGCTCGACAGCGCGACATCCTGAGGCAGGCTCGCCATGGCCTGGTGCGGACCGATCGCGATGCGCGCGAGGCGTCTGCGCCCCAGATCCTCGATGCGCAGGACCTCCACCGGGATGCCGCCGGATGCACTGAGGAAGGCGTAGTCGGGGCGGAAACCAAGCTTCACGGATAAGCCGGCAGCGGGAGCCGCATAGGTCTTTGCGAGATCGAATGTCTCGCCGCCGGCATAGGCCCGCGCGCCGTCCACGGCGGCGGGCAGGAAGTTCATTCCGGGCGAGCCGATGAAATAGCCGACGAAGCTGTGCGCCGGCTTCTCGAATAATTCGCTGGGCGTGCCGATCTGCAGAACGGCGCCGTCATTCATTACCACGACCTCGTCGGCAAAGGTCATCGCCTCGACCTGGTCGTGGGTCACGTAGATCATCAGCAGGTCCAGCGCGCGATGAACCGCCTTGAGCTTGGAACGCAGCTCCCATTTCAGGCTCGGGTCGATCACCGTGAGCGGCTCGTCGAACAGCACCGCCGATACATCCGAGCGCACCAGCCCGCGTCCGAGCGAGATCTTCTGTTTGGCGTCGGCGGTCAGTCCGCGCGCCCGCCTGGACAGGAACGGGCCCAGGTCGAGCAGTTCGGCGATCTCGCCGACGCGCCTGTCGATCAGCTTGCGCTGCATGCCGCGGTTCTTCAGCGGGAAGGCGAGGTTCTGCGCGACGGTCATGGTGTCGTAGATGACCGGAAACTGGAACACCTGCGCGATGTTGCGCTTCTCGGTCGGCGTGTGGGTGACATCGACGCCGTCGAACAGCAATCTGCCCTCGGACGGCACCACGAGGCCCGAGATGATGTTCAGCAATGTCGTCTTGCCGCAGCCGGAGGGTCCGAGCAGCGCGTAGGCACGGCCGTTCCGCCAGGCGTGGTTGATCGGCTTGAGGGCATAGCGACGGTCGCCGGCGGCCCCCGCGTTATAGGCGTGGGCGTCATAGGCGTGGGCGTCATAGGCATGAGCGATATGATCGAGGGTGATGCTGGCCATGCTGTCAGTCAGCCCGCATAGGCCGCTTGAAGAACCGGATCGGCATGGATGGGCACCTCGGGTGCGGCGGCCAGGGCGCCGTCCGGGGTGAACACGAACATCCGTCTCGGGTCGACACGGATTTCGGCCTGCGCTCCGGGCTCCCAGTCATGGACGCCGAGTACCAGGCCGACCCAGACGGCAAAGCCGAGATCGACATGCACGAAGCTCTCCGAACCGCTGATCTCGGTGAGGGAAACGGTGCCGGGAAACGTATCGGCGTCGCCGGATGGTGCTCCAAGCTGCGCGTCCTCGACCCGGAAGGCGAGACGATAGGCGCCGTCGGCAAGATCGGGCAGCAGGTTGCCTGCGGCCATGCGCCGGCCACCTGCCAGGACGACCTCGCCGCCTTGCCGGGTGAGGGCGAGTTCGTTCAAGGGGGGATCGGAAAATACCCGCGCGGCGTCGATCGTATCAGGCCGGCGATAGACCATCGGCGTCGGTCCGATCTGGGTGATGCGTCCCTGCCAGAGCGTGGCCGTGGTGCCGCCAAGCAGCAGCGCCTCGCTCGGCTCGGTGGTGGCATACACCACAATCGCGCCGCTGGCCGCGAACAGCTTGGGCAATTCCTCGCGCAGTTCCTCACGCAGTTTATAGTCGAGATTGGCCAGCGGCTCGTCGAGCAGAACGAGTTCGGCCCGCTTGACCAGGGCACGGGCGATGGCGACGCGCTGCTGCTGCCCACCGGAAAGCTGCGCCGGCAGCCGGGACCGGAACGGCTCCCGGCGCAGCACCCGGGAGGCTTCGGCGACGCGGCTCGCGATCTCCGCCTTCGGCAGGCCGGCGACGCGCAGCGGCGAGGCGATATTCTCGTAGACGCTGAGCGAGGGATAATTGACGAATTGCTGATACACCATGGCAACGGAACGTTTCCGGACCGCGACATCGGCGACATCGCGATCGTTGACGATGATATGTCCGATGGTCGGCTTGTCGAGCCCGGCCATCAGCCGCATGAGCGTGGTCTTTCCGGCCAGGGTCGGTCCGAGCAGCACATTCATGGTGCCGCGGTCGAAGCGGAGCGACACGTCATCGATCACCATGTTCGGGCCGGTCCTCAGCCCCACATGATCGAGCACCAGGCTCATGAAAGCTGCTCCTCATGGGCTGCGGGCGCCGGTGCCAGCCGCAGCAGAGCGTCATCAATGCCCTCAATCTCTCCAGCCGCAAGCCTCAAACCGAGCTTGCTGCGGCGCCAGACGGCGTCGGCCGCGGTGCGCACCCATTCCGCGCGCACAAGATAGCGCAGTTCCGCCTCCGTGAAGTCGGCACCGAACAGGGTGCCGAGATCGGCCATGCTGGCCGCCTGCCGCAGGATCTCGTGGGTCCTGGTGCCGTAGGCGCGCAGCAGGCGGCGCGCGTGCCTTTCGGCGAGGAACGGATAACGCCGCCGGATTGCGGCCAACAGCGTCTCGAACCCGTCAATCGGGAAGTCTCCGCCGGGCAACGGGACCCGTCCGGTCCAGCCTTCCGGGAAGCCTTCGGAGTTGGCGAGGTGCGGGGCGAGCTTGCGAAGGGCGGATTGCGCCAGGCGGCGATAGGTCGTGATCTTGCCGCCAAACACCGAAAGCAGCGGCGCGCCGCCGTCCTGTATGTCCAGCTTCAGGACGTAATCGCGGGTGGTGGCCTGCGCGGCGCCGTCGCCGGACTCGTCGAATAGCGGACGGACCCCGGAATAGGTCCAGACGACCATGCCGGGGGTCACCTTCTGGCGCAGATATTCCGAGGCCGAGGCGCAAAGATAGGCGATCTCCTCGCTGCTGGCATGAACCGATGCGGGATCGCCGCTATAGTCGCGGTCGGTGGTGCCGATCAGGGTGAAGTCCTGCTCGTACGGAATGACGAAGAAGATGCGCCGGTCGGCGTTCTGGAAGATGTAGCAGCCGTCATGGTCGTAAAGGCGGGGAACCACGATGTGGCTGCCCTGCACGAGGCGCACCGGCGCGCGGGTGTTGTCACGCACGACGGTCCGCGCCACGTCGCCCACCCAGGGGCCGGCGGCGTTGACCAGGGCACGGGCGGTGATCTCGTGCTGCAGGCCGGTCGCGCCGTGGCACAGCACGACATGCCAGAGCCCGTCCTGCCGGAACGCTGAGAGGCAGCGTGTGCGCGGCTCGATGGTCGCACCGAGATCGGCGGCCGCGCGCGCATTGAGCACAACGAGACGGGAATCCTCGACCCAGCAGTCCGAATATTCGAAGCCGCGCGTGAACTCGGGCTTCAGCGGCCTTCCGGTCTCGTCGCGGTCGAAATGGACCACACGGGTCCCGGGCAATTTGTTACGTCCGCCGATATTGTCGTACATAAACAGGCCGAGCCGGAGCAGCCATCCGGAACGCAACGCGCGGTGGTAGGGCAGCACGAAGCGAAGCGGCCAGACGATGTGCGGCGCGATGCCCCACAGCACCTCGCGCTCCAGCAGCGCCTCGCGCACCAGGCGGAACTCGTACTGCTCGAGATAGCGCAGGCCGCCATGGATCAGCTTGGTGGAAGCACTGGAGGTTCCGGAGCCCAGATCATTCTGCTCGCACAGGAAGACCCGCCAGCCACGACCGGCGGCGTCGCGGGCGATGCCGCAGCCATTGATGCCCCCACCGATGATGGCGAGGTCGTAGGGCGCCCCCGCCGCGGGCGGTGATCTTGCGGATTGATCCACGAACGTCCGGCTCCCCGCGTGCGCGCGCTCTGATGCGCATCTGTCCGCCTGAGATGATGCACTCAAACAAAACGAACACACAAGCGCAAAAACCGCGCGCAGGAACGGTCATTCTTCCGGGAGCATGGATTTGTCCCGATCATCGGTCTCGATCACCTCGATTTTCAGGCTCTCGCAGATCTCGGCGATGGCGGCCGAGGGCAGGCTGTCGGTGACGAGGATGTCGATCTCGTCGAGGCGGCCGATGCGCACGGGCGCGCGCCGGCTGAACTTGCTGCTGTCGGTGACCAGCACGACGCGGTGCGCGTTCTCGATGATCGCCCGCGAGACCTGCACTTCGCGGATGTCGTAATCCAGCAGGGTGCCGTCCTCGTCGATGGCCGAGGTGCCGATGACGGCGATGTCGACCTTGAACTGGCGGATGACGTCCGCGGCCATGCGCCCGACGATGCCGCCGTCGCTGGCCCGTATGGTGCCGCCGGCGATGATCACGTTGATCGAGCTGTTGCGATAGAGCGCGTTGGCGACGTTGATGTTGTTGGTGACGACGAGCAGGCCGGAATGGCCGGCGATGGCCTGTCCGACCTCCTCGGTGGTGGTGCCGAGATTGATGAACAGCGAGGAATGGTCGGGGATCAGCTTGGCCGCCGCTTCCCCGATCCGCCGCTTGGCGTCGTGGGCGACCAGCTTGCGGGCATCATAGGCGAGATTCTCGATGCCCGACGCCACCACCGCGCCGCCATGGGTGCGGGTGATCACCCGGGCATCGCTGAGTTCGGCAAGGTCTCGCCGTATCGTCTGGGCGGTCACGTTGAAGCGGGCGGCGAGCTCGTCCACCGCCACCCGTCCGCTCTGGCGGATCAGGGAGGCGATCTCCCGCTGGCGACGGGAGATCGGACTGGGCTGGTCCATGCCGCGCTAGCCCTCGCCGCGGGAGGCGACCCCAAGATTGAAGGCGATGGAGATGCGCAGGCGGCTGCCGCGATAGGGCCGGACCTGGTGGAACAGCCAGGACGGAAACAGCAACAGCAACCCCGGCTTTGGCCGGATGGTTTCCCCGGCACCGGCCGACGCGCCGTCCTCGCCGGCGAATTTCAGGGCGGGAGCGTACATGCCGGGTCCCGGTCCGCGCGGATCGAGCATCTCGAACTCGCCGCCAAGCGCCGGGTCGTCGGCACAGCCGCCATCGTCTATATAGTAAGTGCCGGACCAGAAGCTGCCTGGATGATAATGGCTGATATTGCCGTCACCGGGGCCGTTCACGTTGGCCCAGGCCTGGACCGTCCATTTCGGCGCTATCTTTTGTCCCTGCCGGTCGGCGGTGAGCTGTGTCGCGGCCTGCCGGGCCAGTTCGAGCAGCTCGGTCACACGGGGACCGCCCCAATCGGCGATGTCGCGGTCCGAATGCCAGCCGCCGGCGTTCGATGCCTGGATCGATGCGGTCCCGGCTCGCCGGCGCAGGATGATTTCCGCCAGTTCCAGGTTGCGGGCGGCGGCGTCCGGCAGGGCCACGGCCGCGACCGGCGTCGCAAATAATCCGCGAACAGCGATGTTCAGACGCGGCATCGGGTCCTCCCTGCCTGCCGCGTGTGGTCCCAGGCCAGATGGCTGTCAAGCAGCCACCCAACAGCGGAAGAATAAATCTCCCGTCTTTGGGGAAAGGACCGCGACTGCATTGTGAAAAACCCGGCATTCGGCTATATCCGCAAGAAAGGATGACAGGTCTACTCAGATGACAGACACCACCGTCGGGCCGCTTGAGCTCGCCGCCCAAATCGTCAGTGCCCACGTGTCCAACAACACCGTCGAGGCGTCTGCCCTGCCGGCCCTGATCCAGGAAGTCTACAAGGCGCTGAACGGCCTGAAGGGCGGCATGAGCGAGATCGCGATGCCGGAGAAGCCGGTTCCCGCGGTGCCGATCAAGAAAAGCGTTTTCGCGGACTACATCGTCTGTCTGGAGGATGGCAAGAAGCTCAAGATGCTCAAGCGGCATCTGCAGAGTTCCTACAACATGACCCCGGACCAGTATCGTGAGCGGTGGGGTCTGCCGCGCGACTACCCGATGGTGGCGCCGTCCTATGCCGAGCGTCGAAGCGATCTCGCCAAGGAGATCGGGCTGGGCCGCAAGACGGAAAGTGCTACAGAGCCGCGTCGTCGCGGCCGTGCCAAGGTCAGCGCGTAGAACCAGGCGCCGGCCCGTGGAATTCCTGTTGCCTGGTCGGCGTTCGCGGATGGTTAGCTGCGGCCACGCCTGATCGCGTATGAAAAGATCCTGGCGGCTGGTATCGCGAGCAGACCGTTCGGTCCGAACTTCGATGTCGGCATGACCACCCACCTGCTGATCGGCCCGCTGCTCTGGCGGCGGTTGATCCTCGGGGGCTTGGAAGACGCATCTTTCGGCGGGTAGGCCTAAAGCGCAGGCGCTAGTGCCGGCGATAGAGATGCAGTTGGTACGCGGCAAAGCTGACCAGCAGAACAACGCCAGGGCCAAAAATCAGCCATTCCAGATCCTGGTGATGCAGCATGCGGTGGCTCAACCGCAGCGCGAACAGCACCACGTAGATGAAGCCGGTCCAGGCCGTGAGCCCGATGGTAAAAAGTTCCAGGAATGGAAGCCGGGGTTTCGTTTTCATATCAGCATCTATGCCGGAGAAAGGTTTCCGGCTGGTGAAGCCATTACGATACACATGGTGATGTAATGTCCGATTGCCAGTGAAGGGTTCTGCATGCGGGGATATCCCGGCATGCCGCCCATTCGAGGCAACGCGACCATCCGCGGCCGCCGGCGTTGCCCGGTCAGTCCCCCGTAGGCCACCGCCAAGGCAGCCGCCAACGCAGCCCGGGGGACCAGCCTTGGGGAGCAGCCCCAGCGGCATCATCAGCTTCGAGGATCATCATCATGGCAGAATACAAAGCGAGCGCTTCAGGCCAGTTCAGCATCGGGGGCGACATCACCATCAACCGGCTCGGCTTCGGAGCCATGCGGATCACCGGGAGCGGCATCTGGGGGGAGCCGAGCGATGTCGGCGCCGCGCGCGAAACGCTCCGGCGTATCCCGGATCTCGGCATCAACTTCATCGACACCGCGGACAGCTACGGTCCCTTCGTCAGCGAGGACCTGATCCGTGAGACGCTCTACCCCTACAAGGGCCTGATCATCGCCACCAAGGGCGGCCTGACCCGCCATGGCCCAAATATCTGGCGTCCGGTCGGGCGGCCGGAATATCTCCGGCAGTGCGTGATGATGAGTCTGCGTCGCCTGAAGCTCGAACGGATCGACCTGTGGCAACTGCACCGGATCGACCAGGCGGTGCCGCGGGACGAGCAGTTCGGCGCCATCGCGGCCATGCAGCAGGAAGGCCTGATCAGGCATGTCGGCCTCAGCGAGGTGAGCGTCGAGGATATCGAGGCGGCTGGCCGGTATTTTCCGGTGGCGACCGTCCAGAGCCAGTACAATCTGGTCAACCGCAAGAACGAGGCGGTGCTGGATTTTTGCGAGGCCGCAGGCATCGGCTTCATCCCCTGGGCGCCGTTGGCGGCGGGTTCATTGGCCGCTCCCCATTCAGCTCTCGGCAATATTGCAGGGCGTCTGGGCCTCGCACCCGGTCAGGTGGCGCTCGCCTGGGTGTTGAGGCGCTCGAAGGTAATGCTGCCGATCCCCGGCACAGGCAAGGCGGCCCATCTCGAGGACAACATGAAGGCCGCCGGGGCGCAGCTATCCGAAGAGGATTTCGAGATACTGGACCAGCAGGGGCGCAAGGCTGACGCCGGCTGAGCTCGCCACCTCGAGGGGCTGCCTGACCCGGCGGGGTCGGGCAGTTCGAGAGCACGTTACATCAACGCGACGAACCGGCCTTCCTGTCCGGTCATGTGCCCGGAATGCGGCGCAAAACCTCCCCGACGGCAAACATCTCGAACCTGTCGGAGGCATCAGGCTGGCCTGGCCGTGGCGGCTGCCATGCAGGATGCCCGATCCTGTCCGGATCTGACCAACCCAGCCTACCCGCCTCCCGGGACCATCCAGTCTTCATGCGTCTCAGGTCAGCTCCGGTGCCTGAAGAAAGTAAAAGGCGATAAATTTGTATGCGTACGCGCAAAATCGGACGCCAGATGCGTCTTACAAAAAATATTTACTTCTGGTTAAGAGAAAGCGGCTTATTATTTTCTGTCTTATTCTGCTCGTAATCCTCTATTTGCTATTGCAAAGGCACCGAGATGCCAATATCCTATGACTATAGCAGGATGTTTCGACCCGCTAACAATCGGAGAAATTGATCATGGCCACTCGTTCGCGTCTTTTCGTGTCCCACATGTCTGGAATTGCTCTCGCCGCGTTCGTTGTCGGCTCGATGCCCGCTCATAACCATCAGGCGGCCGCGAACATGCTGAACGCCAATCAGACCGGGGCTGCCGCCATCACGTCGGTTGATCGCCATAACCAACCCCTGCGTGTAACGAAGGTCGTTTTTGACGGCATTGTCCCGAATATTGCTCATCATTACTGAGAAGCGCAGGAACGCCTCATTTTTGTCCCACCTCCGCAAGCTGAAATCAGATCACTGCGTAATAACAAGCTGCTCGACGTGGCTTTTGGTCTGGTCTCAGTCTTGGGACGCCCGGGATGCATTCCAGTTCAGGTATAGTTATTGTCTAGCCTGCTGGATCGCGTAGTCTGACTTGCCGCCATGGTTAGCATCAAGTTTCGTGTGGCGCTTGAGATCTCGCGGAACATGTCCATGGCCTTCGGTCCGTTCATATCGCGTCTGCCCTTTCTAGCATCGTCGCTCGTGGCGGCGTTCGTCATGGGATTAACCTCCGCCACGCCGGCGTCTGCCGAGCGCTCCAGTTTTCGCATTTATGATGCCGATCAAGGCCTTGCAAGCGTGGGCGGCACGTGCATGCTCCAGGATCGGGCCGGCTACATGCTCATCTGCAGCGAGCATGGGGTGTTCGCCTATGACGGCAGGCGTTTCATCAATCTGGGTCCGGAGCAGGGCCTCCGTCAGGGCGGCTTCGTCGATGGTCTCGCGCTGACTTCGACCGGCCGGGTCGTGGTCGAGTTCGCGGACGAGTTGCTCGTCTCCGAGCGTCCTTCGGACGCTTTACATCCGCCGAGTTCCCTGTCGTTCCGCAGTGTCGCCCATCCCGGTATCTCCTTCTATGACGAGAGGCCGCACCGCTTCGCGCCCTGGAACGACAGCCTGGTGCTGCTGGCCGGCAACGCCACGGTGAGCGTCGTCATGCCCCGCGTCGGGACGCCGCATGTCGAGCCCATGCCCTACGGCCCCGCCGAGCGCGGGCTTCTCGATAATGGGAAAGCCATCTTCTCCGTCCGCGGCCATCTCTGGGAAACATTCGTCGATGGCCGCATATGCGCAGCCGACCCCGGCGCGGTAAGATGCTATGGTGCGGCCGACGGTCTCAGGGATGGTCCATGGCAGGATGTCGTGGCCGGCTCGGGCGGCGGCATTCTCGCGAGATCGGCCCGGTCGGTGGGAAGCTTTGATCCGGCCTCAGGGCGCTGGTCCGTGGTCGAGCTTCCCGACCAGGGAACCCGTTATGCCAACTACACAAAGCAACTCGGATTGTTCCGCGCACCCGATGGTGGCCTCATTACCCAGGCCGACCACGGACTTGCGATCCTGCGCCGCGACGGCTGGCACACGCTGAGCGTCGAGGATGGGGCGCCTGCCGGAGACGTCGTCAGCGCGGTCACGGACGGTACCGGCCAACTCTGGTTTCAAGTTCTCGGCCGCGGGCTGGTTCGTTGGGTCGGATACGGCCATTGGGAAAACCTGCAGAAGGTGGATGGCCTGTCCGACGGCATTCCCTGGCAGTCGCTGCGGCTTCCCGGAGGCTCGTTATGGGTTTCGACCGACACCGGGATCGACGAGATCATCCGTCGCGGCTCGGTTCTTCGGGTCGGCAGGGCGTTTGCGGGTCCGTCCTACGCCCTCGCAGCCGGACCTCATGGCGAGCTGTGGAGTTCGGCGGGTCTTGATGGCGCGAAGATCATCGATCCCGCAAGCGGCTCCGTCACCAAGGTGGACGTGCCGCCGGTCGACGCGATCGTCGTGGGCCCGGACGGGATCACCTGGATCGGCACCGAATCGGGATTGTACCGGGTCGATGGTCGCTCCGGCAACGCCCCCCGCCCGGATTTCGCGGGCTCGCCCCGCACGCCGATTCCCGACATCGTCAGCGACGGCACCGGAGGTGTTCTCTACCTGACGGATGGACGTCTTCGCCACCGGCGCCGCGACGGACGCGATGTCCCGGTCACCGGAGCATGGCCGACGGGCGGCTTCGGACCGATCGCCCTGGCAATCGGCCATGACGGAAATATTTGGATCGGCGGCCCGGGAGGTCTTTTCCGCCTGGTGATCTCGGATGACCGGGTTTCGTCCTTCCAGGCCGTTTCCTCCGTGAACACGCGTACAAATACCATCCTTGCGGTGATGGTGGATCATCGTGGCTGGGTATGGGCTGGAACCGCGCTTGGCGTCTCGGTTTTCGACGGCCAGCATTGGGTATCCGTCGACGTCGATAGCGGGATGATTTCAGACGACGTGGAACAGAAAGGGATACGGGAGGATCCCGACGGGTCCGTCTGGATCGCGACACCCGAGGGTTTCTCGCATCTCCTCGATCCAGCCTGGCTGTTCACCGACCGGCCGCTCGAGGTGGTCGTGAGCCAGGCGCGCCTCGGCACGCGGCCGGTGTTGGGGCCTCGGATGCCCTTTACCGAGGATGCCCTGTCCATCGAGCTCGGCACTCCGAACTATGGCGCCGAACAATCCCTGCTTTTCCGGTATCGCCTGTCCGGGGTGGACGCGGGATGGGTCGATTCCGCCTCGGGAGTGGTCCGCTACGCCTTCGTGCCGCCGGGCAAGCATATGCTGACCGTGCTCGGCTATGATGAACTGACCCATCGCTGGTCTCCTCCGGCCAAGCTCTTGGTCGACGTGGCCTTCCCGTGGTGGCGCCGCTGGTGGTCGGAAACCATCTGGGGTCTGCTCGCAGCCGGGCTTGCCTGGGGCGTCATGCATCTGCGCCTTCATGCGGTTCTTGCCCGGCAGGCGGAGCTCGAACGCCATGTCGCCGAAGCCACCAAGGCGCTACGGTTCCAGGCCGCGCATGACTCGCTGACCGGCCTGCTCACCCGCTCGGAGATCGAGGGCCGGCTGGCGGCGAAGCTCGCCAGCGGCGAGATCGGCCATGAGATGGTCATAGCCCTTATCGACATCGACCATTTCAAGCGTGTGAACGACGATCATGGTCACCTCGGCGGCGACGATATTCTCCGCGCCCTGGGGCGTCTGGTTTCGGAGTCGATCCGGGAAGACGAATATGCCGGCCGCTACGGCGGCGAGGAGATCCTGCTCGTACTCGACAATTCCGACGGGCGCGGCACCGAACGCGTCCTCAACCTCCACCTTGCCGTTCGACATGCGATCTTCGAACTGGCGGATGCCGCGATCCGGGTGACCTGTTCGATCGGGCTGGCCTGGGCCATCCCGGGGGACGACTGGGAGTCGTTGATTGGCCGAGCCGACGGCGCGCTCTACAAGGCCAAGGAGGGCGGCCGCGACCGGGTCATCGAAAGCCTCCGGATCATCCAGACCGTTTCAAGCATCGCCGACCGTCGCTCCGGACCGGTTTTTTTCCCAAGGCCAAAACCGAGCACGCGCTGACCGCGGGCACCCCGTCCTCGAACGTGGCCATGCCGGTTCGGGCCAATCCCTGATCAATCCCGTTCCACCGTGCGGCCATGGTGCCATTTTCGAACCCGGCCGCAGGAACTCTGGGATTGAACAAGATCTTCTGCGCTGGCAAGGCTGATGACGGGCGATGTCTCCCTCTGGCGCCGCCGGTCGGCGTGAGGGTCACCTTCTTTATTTCGTGCGGTTCCGAGCGAGGAGGTGGCTGTAGGTGCTGGAGACGATGGCGACCGCCGCGAGCCCAGCAAGATCCGCATCCACGCAGTTGCGGTCCGTACAGGCGCTCCGGGCGTTCGCCGCGCTGTTCGTCGTCCTGTTCCACTGCACCGTGCTGTGGCGCGATAAATTCGATCCGCGCTACGCGCCCTGGGAGAACGGGAACTCCGGCGTCGACCTGTTTTTCGTCATCAGCGGCTTCATCATGACCATCTCGGCGCAACGCCTGCTCGCCCGTCCGGATGGATGGCGGCAGTTCATGACGTCGCGGCTGGTACGCATCGTGCCGATGTATTGGCTGGTGACCGGCGTCAAGCTCGCGGTCATCCTGATCCTGCCCGCCCTGACCCTGCACACAAGACCGACCGACTGGAACATCGTCGCCTCCTTCCTGTTCATTCCGGCCTTCGACGCCGTGGGCGTGGTCAGGCCGGTTCTCGATGTGGGCTGGACCCTGTCCTTCGAGATGCTGTTCTATATCGTCTTCGCCGCCGCCATGTTCCTGTCGGTCAAACCAATCCTTCTCGTGAGCCCGATCATGGCCGGGCTTGCCTTGATATCGCTGGCGGCAACGGCGCATTGGCCGGCCTTCACCACGCTTGCCGATCCCATCGTGCTGGAATTCGTGTTCGGCCTGATGCTGGGAGGCGCGTTTCTCGCCGGCGGCCTGGCAAGGATTGCGCCGGGTTGGATAGTGCCGCTGGGCGTCGCCGGCCTCATCTGCCTCAGCATCCTTCCGGCGCAGGGGCGTTGGGAACGGGTCGGTTTCTGGGGGACGGGCGCCACCGCTATGCTCTGCGCGAGCCTGGCGAGCGAAAAATGGATCGGCCGGCGTGTCCCGGACCTCCTGGTGCTGCTCGGCGAGGCCTCCTACTCGCTCTACCTCACGCATGGCCTCGTGCTGCCGGTCGTCGCCCTGCTGCTCCTGAAGTCGGGCCTGGAGAAGCAGCTTTCCTTCGTCGTTCTAATCCCGGCCTGCCTGATCGCCAGCAGCCTGTTTGCTCTTGTCGTGTTCCGCT
>CAXTCT010000032.1:0-13926 GCA_964242565.1 uncultured Acetobacteraceae bacterium
AGCGCGACAGGGAGGCGAGCAGGCGTCGGGCGATCGCATCGGATGGGGGAACAGGTCCCAGCTCGGCCAGGCAGGCGGCCTGCCGGTCGGCGAGCGCCGGAGCCTCGGCGAGGTTGGCGCCGAAGCCGATGACCAGCCAGCCGCCGGCGCCGGACTGCAGGCCGCTCTCGACGAGGATGCCGCCGAGCTTGCGTGCGCCAAGCATCAGGTCGTTGGGCCATTTCAGGCGGATCGCTGCCGCATGGGCCGCCGTCAGGCAGAGCGCGTCGTGGAAGGCGAGTGCGGCGAGGAACGGCCACACCGTGGCGATCTCGCGCCGGAGCAGCACCGACAAGGCGAGGGTCCCGCCCGCCTGGTTCCAGCTTCGGCCCCGGCTGCCACGCGGATGGGTCTGCGAACGAGCCAGCACGGCAAGACCCTCCGGCGTGCCGGCCTCCGCTTCGGCGATGCACAGGTCGTTGGTCGAGGGCAGCGTGTCGTAACAGGCCATGCGCCAGGCGGGGGCGCGCGGGTCCGGAGCTGTCACCTGAACAGGACGGCGGCGGCTGCCTGGGCGGCACTCGTCACCGGACCGAGCACGAGGATGAACAGGCCGGTCACCAGCCCCATGCCGATCGAGACGAACGAGACCGAGCGGGCATGGCGGTCGAACGGCAGCGCCGGCGCATCGACATACATCACCCGGACCACGCGCAGGTAATAGACCGCGCCGATCACGCTGGAGACGATGCCGACGATCACCAGGACCGGCATGCCGGCCTGCAGCGCGGCACTGAACACCAGCAGCTTGCCGAAGAAGCCGGACAGCGGCGGCACCCCGATCATGCTGAACATGAAGACCGCCATCATCAGCGCCAGTGCCGGGTCGGTTCGGCTGAGCCCGGCCAGATCGGAGATCTTCTCCACCGCATGGCCACGCCGGCGCATCGCGACGATGCAGGCGAACACGCCGGCATTCATGAACAGATAGGTGGCGAGATAGACCAGCGTGCCGCGCAGCCCGGCCGGCGTGGCGGCGGCCAGGCCGATCAGCGCATAGCCCATATGGCCGATGGAGCTGTAGGCCATCAGCCGCTTGATGCTGGCCTGGGGGATCGCGGCGAGCGCTCCGAACAGCATGGACGCCATCGCCAGCAGCTCGATCAGGAGCTGCCATTGCGGCGTCACCTGCCCGAACGGGCCGGCCATGACGCGCAACAGCAACGCGAAGGCGGCGATCTTCGGGGCGCCCGACATGAAGGCGGTCACCGGCGCCGGCGCCCCCTGATACACGTCCGGGGTCCACATATGGAACGGAACCACGGAGACCTTGAAGGCCAGCCCGACGATGATGAAGACGATGCCGATGACCAGCCCGGACGGGATCTCGGCGGATTGAGCCACGGCCGCCTGCAATCCGCGATATTCCATGGTGCCGGCGAAACCGAACACCAGCGAGATGCCGTAGAGCAGCAGGCCGGACGCCAGCGAGCCGAGCACGAAATATTTCAGCCCCGCCTCGGCCGAAGCAATGCGGTCACGGTCGAAGGCGCACAGGATATAGATCGCAAGCGATTGCAGTTCGAGCCCGATGAACAGCGTCATCAAATTCTCGCTCGACGCCATCAGCATCGTGCCCACCGTCGAGAACAGCATCAGCACCGGGAACTCGAACCGCGCGATGCCCTCGCGGCGGTTATAATCCAGCGCCAGCAGCAGGCTCAGGATCGCGCCGGCGAGGCTGAGGATTTTCATGAAGCGGGCAAAGCTGTCGCCGACGAACACGCGATGATAGCCGATGCCGTCCGCCGAGGTGAGCACCAGCACGCCGGCGACCAGCATCGCGGCGATGGCGAGGAGGGTGCAGGCAACGGCGGGATTGCCTTGCTTGCGCAGCACGCCCAGCAACAGGATGCCGAGGCCGCAGACCGACAGCACGATCTCCGGCAGGGCCAGGGTCCAGTTCATCGGCGCAGCCCCCGGTTCATCGGCGGAACCCCTTTGTGCGAACAGGTCAACGGAAGACCAGGAAAATGGAGATCAGGACCACGAGCCCGATCAGCATGGTGAAGGCATAGACCGCGATCGAGCCGGTCTGCACGCGGATCGCCTGGGCCGAGCCCCCGGCGGTGAGGCGGGCCATTCCGAGCGGCACCCCTTCGATGATGCCCTCGTCGCCGACATGCCACAGCAAGCGCGCCAGCACGCGGTAGGGACGCACGAAGATCCGGTCGTACAGCTCGTCGAAATACCATTTATTCAGCAAGAACCGGTGCAGGCCCGGAAGGCGCGCCGCGAGCTGCGCCGGCAGGTGCGGGCGCAGGCGGTAGGCATAGGCCGCCATGGCGATGCCGAGCAGGGCCAGGATGGTCGGGACCAGGGAGACCGCCCACGGGATCTGCTCCATCGCCGTCAGCACGTTGTTGCCGGGACCGTTGAAGATGGCCCCGTTCCAGAACATCGACTGGTGCGCCCCGATGAACCAGGGGTCCAGCGCCCAGCCGCCGAAGGCGGCACCGACGGCCAGCACCGCCAGCGGCAGCAGCATCACCGGCGGGCTTTCATGGGCCATCTCATGCAGGCGGGCATCGCGCGGGGCGCCGTGGAACACCAGGAACAGCAGGCGCCCGCTATAGAGCGCCGTGATGAAGGCGGTGATCGAGCCCAGCACCCAGCCATAGAAGCCGAAACCGGAATGGGCGGCCCAGGTCGCCTCGAGGATCGCATCCTTGGACCACCAGCCGGCGAAGGGCGGGATCGCGGCCAGGGCGAGTGCCCCGATCCACATCACCACGCAGGTCACCGGCAGCTTGCGCGCCAGCCCGCCCATGCGCTGCATGTTCTGTTCGTCATGCAGGGCGTGGATCACCGAGCCGGCTCCGAGGAACAGCAGCGCCTTGAAGAAGGCATGGGTGGTAAGGTGGAACATTCCAGCCTGATACACGCCGACGCCGCAGGCCATGAACATGTAGCCGAGCTGGGAACAGGTCGAATAGGCGATGGTGCGCTTGATGTCCGGCTGGACCAGCGCCACCGTCGCGGCGAAGAAGCAGGTCGACGCCCCGATCAGCTCGATCAGATCCTTGGTCACCGGGGCGAACTCGATCAATGGCGACATGCGGGCCAGCAGGAACACTCCCGCGGTCACCATGGTCGCGGCATGGATCAAGGCCGAGACCGGCGTGGGGCCTTCCATCGCGTCCGGCAACCAGGTGTGGAAGAATAACTGCGCCGACTTGCCCATGGCGCCGATGAACAGCAGCACGCCGATCACCTCGTAGGCGCGCATGTCGGCGCCGAACAGATGATACAAGGCGGCCTGGTGCGCCGGCACCAGCGCGAAGATGTTGTCGTAGCTGACGGTGCCGAACTGCACGAAGGCGAGCGCGATGCCGACCATGAAGAACAGGTCGGCGATGCGGTTGACCACGAAGGCCTTGTTGGCCGCGGCCTGTGCGCTCGGGCGGTCATACCAATAGCCGATCAGCAGATAGCTCGCCAGGCCCACCCCTTCCCAGCCGAAAAACAGCTGGATCAGGTTGTCCGAGCTGACCAGCATCAGCATCGCGAAGCTGAACATCGAGAGATAGGCGAAGAAGCGCCAAACCGGGGTCTTCTCGTGGCTCATATAGCCGACGCTGTAGATATGGATCAGCGTGGCGACGACCGTCACCATCGTCACCATCTCCGCCGACAGGGTGTCGAAACGCAGCATCCACGCGGCGTGGAAGCCGCCGGCCTGGATCCAGTCCGAGATCGGCACGGCGAGCGTCGGCGATCCCAGCGACAGGCCCATCGACAAGGCGCCGATCGCGCAGGCCGAGGCCAGCAGCATCAGTCCGATGGTGACCAGCTGGGCCATGCGGTCGCCGATCAGGCGGCCCAGAAGCCCGGCGATGATCGCGCCGAATAGGGGGGCGAACACCGCGACGGTGAAGAGCGAGGAAGCGGTGATCATCTCAACCCCTCATCGAGGTCGCGTCCTCGACCTCGATCGAGCCACGGTTGCGGAAATAGACCGTCACGATGGCCAGCCCGATCGCCGCCTCCGCGGCGGCGATGGTCAGCACGAACAAGGTGAATACCTGGCCGGAAAGATCGCCGAGGGCGGCCGAGAAGGCCACCAGGTTGATGTTGGCCGCAAGCAGGATCAGCTCGATCGACATCATGATGGTGATGACGTTCCTGCGGTTGAGGAAGATGCCGAACACCCCCAGCACCAGCAGGATGGCGCTGACGGTGAGATAGGGCGTGAGCCCGACGCTGGCGATGCCGCCGCTTGTTCCATGATCCATCCGCCTAGCCCTTCTGCTCCGGACCGGTGTCCTGCAGCACCGGGCGCGGGTCCTTGCGCGAGGGGTCCTTGCCGACGGGGTCCTTGCTGCGCAGGAAGCCGCCATTCTGCGTCGTGCTCCGGCCGAGCCCGAGCGTCATCAGCTCCAGGGTCTGGGAGGGGATGCGGTCATGCTGGCGGCTGACATCCTGGCTCTTGCCGACCTTGCGGTCGCGCAGGGTGAGCACGATCGCGCCGATCATCGCCACCAGCAGCACCAGCCCGCAGGCCTGGAACAGCAGCACATAGTCGGTGTAGATCAGCCGCCCGAGCGCCTCGGTATTGCTGGCCGCACCCGCCGCACGGGCATGGGGAAGGGCGCGCACGTCCGGCGCGATGCGCCAGCGCCCGACCGCGAAGATCAGCTCGACCAGCAGGATCGCCCCGATGGTGAGCCCGATCGGGGCATAGCGCTGCAGGCTCTCGCGCCTGGGCGATAATTCCACGTCGAGCATCATGACGACGAACAGGAACAGCACCGCCACGGCGCCCACATAGACGATCACCAGGATCATCGCCAGGAACTCCGCGCCGGCGATCAGGAACAGCCCGGCCGCGTTGAAGAAGCCGAGGATCAGGAACAGCACCGAATGGACCGGGTTGCGCGCGCTGATGACCATCGCGGCGGACAGCACGAGGATGGCCGCGAACACATAAAAGGCGATCTGGGTGAGGATCATCGGTAGGGCGCATCCTGTTCGAGACGCCGCGCCAGCACGCTCTCCCAGCGGTCGCCGTTCGCCAGCAGCCTGGTCTTGTCGTACATCAGCTCCTCGCGCGTCTCGGTGGCGAACTCGTAGTTCGGACCCTCGACGATGGCGTCGACCGGACAGGCTTCCTCGCACAGGCCGCAATAGATGCACTTGGTCATGTCGATGTCGTAGCGCGTGGTGCGGCGTGATCCGTCGTCCCGCGGCTCGGCCTCGATGGTGATAGCCTCGGCCGGGCATACCGCCTCGCACAGCTTGCAGGCGATGCAGCGTTCCTCGCCGTTCGGGTAGCGGCGCAACGCATGTTCCCCCCGGAAGCGCGGCGACATCGGCATCTTCTCGTTGGGATAGTTGATCGTCGCCTTGGGTTTGAACATGTAGCGCAACGTGATCGCCATTCCGGCGATCAGCTCGACCAGCAGGTAGGAGCGGGCGGTGCGGTCCAACAAGGCCATCGTCTGTGTCTCTGCTTTCAGGAGCCGGAATGGGGAAGCATGCCGGTCGCCATCAGGAAGCCCGCGGTCAGGATCATCCAGGCCAGCGAGAAGGGCAGGAAGATCTTCCAGCCGAGGCGCATGAGCTGGTCGTAGCGGAACCGGGGAAACGTGCCGCGCACCCAAATGAACACGAACAGCACGAACAGGATCTTGGCAATGAACCAGATCGGTCCGGGAATCCAGGTGAACGGCACGATGCCGACCGGTGGCAGCCATCCGCCCAGGAACAGGATGGTGGTCATCGCACTCATCAGGAACATGTTGGCGTATTCGCCGAGAAAGAACAGCCCGAACGAGAGCGAGCTGTATTCGACGAAGAAGCCGGCCACCAGCTCGCTTTCGCCTTCCGGCAGATCGAAGGGCGCGCGGTTGCATTCGGCGAGGCCGGAGATGAAGAACACGACAAAGACCGGGAACATCGGCACCGCGAACCAGACGCTGCGCTGCGCCAGCACGATATCGTTCAGGTTCAGGCTGCCCACGCAGAGCAGCACCGAGACGATGATCAATCCGAGCGAGACCTCGTAGCTGACCATCTGCGCCGCCGAGCGCAAGCCGCCCATGAAGGCGTATTTGGAATTGCTGGCCCAGCCGGCGATCAGGATGCCGTACACCCCCAGCGACGAGATCGCGAACAGATAGAGCACGCCGACGTTGATGTCGGCGACGGCCCAATGGTTGTTGGTCGGGATCACCGCCCAGGCCATCATCGCCAGCCCGAACGTGAGCAGCGGCGCGAGCAGGAACAAGATCCGGTTGGCCCCCGAGGGGATCACGGTCTCCTTGCTGATCATCTTGATGGCGTCGGCGAAGGCCTGCATCAGCCCGAACGGGCCGACCGTGTTGGGGCCGACACGAAGCTGCATCGCCGCCAGGATCTTGCGTTCGGCATAGGTGAGGTAGGCAACGCCGATCAGCAGCGGCACCAGCACCGCAAGGGACTCCAGCGCGGCCAGGATCAGCAGGCCGAGATCGGTGTCGAGGAAGAAATGCCGCATCACTCGGCCGCCTGATTAACAGGGGCCTGATTAACAGGGGGCTGTTTCACGGGAGGCTGGCTGGGCGGCGCCTGGCCATAGACGCGCGAGCATTCCGCCATGGTCGGGCTTGCCCGGCTGATCGCGTTGGTCTGGTAGTAGTCGCTCATGCCGGCCGCGAAGGGGGCATTGCCCAGCGCCGCGAGGTCGCCGGATGGGCCGGCGAAATCGGTGACCCCGAAGCGCGGCAGGCCCTGGCGCGCGAACACCGGATGGGCCTCCGCCAGGCGCGCCCGCAGCGTCTCGATGTCGTCATAGGGCAGCTTGCGCCCGATCGCCTCGGACACGGCGCGAAGGATGCGCCAATCCTCCTTGGCTTGCCCGGGAGGAAAGATCGCCTTCATCGCGCGCTGCACGCGGCCTTCGGTATTGAGGTAGGTGCCCGGCTTCTCGACATAGCTTGCTCCGGGCAGGATCACGTCGGCCCGCGTCGCACTCGCATCGCCATGGTGGCCCTGGTAGATCACGAAGGTCTCCGGACCGATCCGGGCCGGATGGAACTCGTCGGCGCCGAGCAGCCACAGGACCTCGACGCCGCCGCTCATCATCCCCGCCACCGAACGGCCATTTTGTCCCGGCACGAAGCCCATCTCGAGCCCCGCCATGCGCGAGGCCGCCGTGTGCAGCACGTTGTAGCCGTTCCAGTCCGCGGCCAGCGCGCCGACATCGCGCGCGAGTTGCCAGCACGCCGCCTGGATCGAGGCGGCATCGTCCCGGGCCAGCGCCGCCTGGCCCAGGATGACCATCGGGCGCTTGGCCGATTTCAGCGTCCCGGCAAACTCCACGCTGCCTTCAAGCAGGCCGGTCAATGCCGCCGGACGGTTGCCCAGCGCCATCACCGGATAGGTCATGTCATGGGTAAGGCTGCCGACGAACCCGATCGGGAAATGCCCGGCGAGATAGCGCTTGCGTATGCGCGCATTGAGCACCGGCGCCTCGCGCCGCGGATCGCAGCCGACCAGAAGCAGCGCGTCCGCCTCCTCGATGCCGACGATGCCGCTGTTGAAGCTGTAGAACTCGCGTCGGCCGGTATCGTAGCGGGCGCCGTCCTGACGGCAATCGAGATTGCCCGAGCCGAGCGAGACCATCATTTCCTTGAGCGCGAACAGGCTCTCGGCGTCGCAAAGATCGCCGGCGATGGCGCCGATGCGGTCGCCATGGACGCCCTCGAGCCGGTGCGCGATGGCGACGAACGCCTCCTGCCAGCTCACCTTGTGCAGCTTGCCATGCACCCGCAGCCAGGGATGGTCGAGGCGGCGATGCTTCAGCCCGTCGAAGGAGAAGCGGCCCTTGTCGGCCATCCATTCCTCGTTGACCTCGTCATTGATGCGCGGCAGCACGCTCAGCACCTCGGTCTGGCGCACCTGCACGGTGATGTTGGTGCCGACGGCATCGGTGACATCGATGCTCTCGGTCATCTTCATCTCCCACGGCCTGGCGAGGAAGGCCTGTGGCTTGGAGGTCAAGGCGCCCACCGGGCAGATGTCGATCAGGTTGCCGGACAGCTCCGAGGTCAGCGCCTTCTCGACATAGGTGGTGATCTCCATGTTCTCGCCGCGCGAGGTCGCCCCGAGCTCCGATACCCCCGCGATCTCGGTGGCGAAGCGGATGCAGCGCGTGCATTGGATGCAGCGCGTCATCACCGTCTTGACCAGCGGGCCGAGATATTTGTCCTTCACCGCGCGCTTGTTCTCGGCGTAGCGCGAATGGTCCGAACCATAGGCGTAGGCCTGGTCCTGCAGGTCGCATTGACCGCCCTGGTCGCAGATCGGGCAATCCAGCGGATGGTTGATGAGCAGAAATTCCATCACCGCGCGGCGGGCACGGCGCACCACGGCGGTGTCGGTGCTCACCACCATGCCGTCGGCGACCGGATAGCCGCAGGACGCCACCGGCTTGGGGGCGCGGGCGATCTCGACGAGGCACATGCGGCAGTTGCCCGCGATGGACAGACGCTCATGGTAGCAGAAGCGCGGGATCTCCTTGCCCGCCGCCTCGCATGCCTGCAGCACCGAGGAGCCGTTCGGCACCTCGACCGCGATCCCGTCGACCGTGACCTTCGCCATGCGGCCTACTCCGCGGCCACTGGAAGATTGCCCGGCGTCGGCGCCAGCCGCGCGCCGGCGTGGGACGCCCGGTAGGCGTGGATCCGCTCCTCCATCACCGGGCGGAAATGCCGGATCAGGCCCTGGACCGGCCAGGCCGCCGCATCGCCGAGGGCGCAGATGGTGTGGCCCTCGACCTGTCGCGTGACCTGTTCGAGCATGTCGATCTCCTCGATCTCGGCGCGTCCGGCGACCATGCGGTCCATCACCCGCATCATCCAGCCGGTGCCCTCCCGGCAGGGCGTGCATTGGCCGCAGCTCTCATGCTTGAAGAAGCGGGAAAAGCGCGCGATCGCCTCGATGACGTCGGTCGATCTGTCCATCACGATCATCGCCGCCGTGCCCAGGCCGGAACTTGCCGCGCGCAGGCTGTCGAAATCCATGATCACCGTATCGCAGACCGATTTCGGCAGGATCGGCACCGAGCAGCCGCCGGGGATCACCGCCAGGAGATTGTCCCAGCCCCCGCGCACGCCGCCGGCATGACGCTCGATCACGTCGCGCATGCTCACGCCAAGCTCGTCCTCGACAACGCAGGGCCGGTTCACATGTCCCGACACCGCGAACAGCTTGGTGCCGACATTGTTGGGGCGCCCGAAGCTCGAGAACCAGGCACCCCCGCGACGCAGGATGGTGGACGCCACCGCGATGCTCTCGACATTGTTGACCGTGGTCGGGCAGCCGTACAGCCCCATCGCCGCTGGGAAAGGCGGCTTCATCCGCGGCATCCCCTTCTTGCCTTCGAGGCTTTCCAGCAGGGCGGTTTCCTCGCCGCAGATATAGGCGCCGGCGCCGAGATGGATGTAAAAATCGAAATCCCAGCCTGAGCCGCAGGCATTCCTGCCGATCAATCCGGCCTCGTACGCCTCGTCGATGGCGATCTGCAGGTTGCGCGCAACGCTCAGATATTCGCCGCGGATATAGATGTACGAGGTGTGCGCCCCCATCGCGAACGAGGCGATCAGCGCGCTCTCGATCAGCTTGTGCGGCTCGTGGCGGATGATCTCGCGATCCTTGCAGGTGCCGGGCTCGCTTTCGTCGCCGTTGATCACCAGGTAGCTCGGCCGCCCGTCGGAGGTCTTCGGCATGAACGACCATTTCAGGCCCGTCGGGAACCCCGCCCCGCCGCGCCCGCGCAGGTTGGACGCCTTCATCTCGTTGATGATCCCGTCGCGCCCGCGCGCCAGGATCGCCGCCGTGCCGTCCCAATCGCCGCGCTTGCGCGCCCCGGCCAGGAACACGTCATTCTGGCCGTAGAGATTGGTGAAGATCCGGTCCTTGTCGCTCAGCATGGCGCTGTCTCTTTCTTGTCCGCCGGCTCCGCCGGGGGCACCGCCGGTTCTTCCAGCAGCGTCGTTCGTCCTCCCACCGGCGCCGAAGCCATGCGGCCGATGCTCGATCCCGGCGTCGGCCGCTCGCCGCGCCGGAGCGCCTCGATCAGGGCGATGGTCCGCGGCCCGTCCAGATCCTCGTAGAAATCATCGTCGACCTGCAGGATCGGCGCGTTGGCGCAGGCGCCCAGGCATTCGACCTCGGTCATGGTGAAGAACCCGTCGGCGGAGGTTTCGCCCCAGTTGCGGATCCCGGCCGACTGCCTGCATGCCGCGACGACGTCGTTCGAGCCGCTCAGCCAGCACGGCGTGGTCGTGCAGACCTGCAGGTGATAGCGCCCGATCGGCTTTGTGTTGAACATCAGATAGAAGGTCGCCACTTCATAGACCCGGATCGGCGCCATGCCGAGGCGCGCGGCCACGCTGTCCATGCCGGCGCGCGGCACCCAGGCGCTGCCGGTCATCCGGCCCATCTGGCGCTGCACCAGATAAAGCAGGGGGATAACCCCGCTGGCTTGTCGTCCCTCCGGATAGCGCGCGAGGATCTTCACGATCTCCGCCTCGCTGGCCTCATCGAAGGCGAAATGCTCCGGCTGCGCCTGCGAAGCGCGTCGCGGGGTATGTTCCGGCTCGCCATGGCCGATGTTTTCGGCGGAAAAATGACCCGACATGCGATCTACCTGTCGACCTCTCCGAACACCAGGTCGATCGACCCGATGATTGCCACCGTATCGGCAAGCATGTGCCGCCGCGCCATCTCGTCCATCGCCTGCAGATGCGCAAATCCGGTCGGGCGGATCTTGCAGCGATAGGGCCGGTTGCTGCCGTCGGCCACGAGATAGACGCCGAACTCGCCCTTGGGGCTTTCCACCGTGGTATAGGTGGCCCCCGCCGGGACATGATAGCCTTCGGTATACAGCTTGAAGTGATGGATCAGCGCTTCCATCGAGCGCTTCATGTCCTTGCGCGTGGGCGGCGTGATCTTGTGGTCCTGCAGCTTGACCGGACCGGGCTGCATCTTCGCTAGACACTGCCTGATGATCTTGACGCTCTCGCGCATCTCCGACACGCGCACCAGATAGCGGTCGTAGCAGTCGCCGTTGCGCGTGACCGGAACCGCGAACTCGACCTGATCGTAGCGATCATAAGGCTGCGAACGGCGCAGATCCCAGGGCACGCCCGAGGCGCGCAGGTTGGGACCCGAAAACCCCCAGGCCAGCGCCTGCTCGGCGCTGAACACGCCGATGCCGACCGTGCGCTGCTTCCAGATACGGTTGCCGGTGAGCAGCCCTTCCATGTCGTCGATGAAGCTCGGGAAGCGATCGGCCCATGCCGCGATGCGCGCATCGAGGCCGGCCGGCAGGTCGCGCGCCACGCCGCCGGGCCGGAAATAATTGGCGTGGAAACGCGCGCCCGAAACCGCCTCATAGAATTCGAGCAGCTTCTCGCGTTCCTCATAGCCCCAGAGTGCGGGCGTCAGCGCGCCGCAATCGAGCCCGAACGAGGTCACGTTGAGCAGATGGTTCAGGATCCGGGTGATCTCGGCGAACATCGTCCGGATCCACTTGGCCCGCTCGGGGATGTCGATGCCGAGCAGCTTCTCGGTCGCCAGCGCGAAGGCCTGCTCCATGCACATCGGCGAGACGTAATCGAGCCGGTCGAAATACGGCAGCGCCTTCATGTAGGTCTTGTATTCGATCAGCTTCTCGGTACCGCGATGCAGCAGTCCGACATGCGGGTCGGCACGCGCGACGACTTCGCCGTCCATCTCCAGCACCAGGCGCAGCACGCCATGCGCGGACGGATGCTGGGGGCCGAAATTGAGCGAATGGCCGTCGATCTCGACCGTCTTGACCCGCTCGTCGCCCGCAGGCGTCAGCGGCTCCATCGTGTCAGGGATGTCGTCGCGCAGGATGATGCCACTCATCGTGCCGTGCCTCCGGGAGCGGATGCGGGTGCGGTTTGGGGGTTCTGGCGGTTTTCATGCGCCTTCTCGTCGCCGGGGAGGGTCAGCACACCCTCCCACGGGCTCTCGAAATCGAAGTCGCGGAAATCCTGCGTCAGCTTGACCGGCTCATAGACCACGGCGCGGCGATCGACGTCGTAGCGCACCTCGACATATCCGGTCAGCGGAAAATCCTTGCGCAGCGGATGACCCTCGAAGCCGTAATCGGTGAGGATGCGGCGCAGATCCGGCTGGTCCGAAAACAGCACCCCGTAGAGATCGTAGCATTCCCGCTCCCACCAGGTGGCACAGGGCCAGATCCGGTGGATGGAGGGAACCGGCTCCGTCTCATCGGTGGTGACGATCACCCGGATCCGCTGGTTCAGCGTGACCGACAGCAGGTTGTAGACGATGTCGAAGCGTTCGGCGCGTGCCGGAAAATCCACTCCGCACAGATCCATCATCTGCTCGAAGGAGAAGCGCGGATCGTCGCGCAGCAGGCTCATCAGGGCGAGCAGCGCATGGCGCTCGGTGCGCACGACCAGTTCGCCCTGGATCACCGCCGCCCCCGAAACCCCCGGAACCGAGGTCGCCAGGGCCACGGCAAGCACGCCGAGGTTTGCGCCGGCACGCGCACGCCGCTGCAGTTCGGCCGAGGGGGCATCAGCCACGCACGATCGTCCCGGTCCGGCGGATCTTTTTCTGTAGCTGCATGATGCCATAGACCAGGGCTTCGGCCGTCGGCGGGCAGCCGGGGACGTAGATATCGACCGGCACGATACGGTCGCAGCCCCGCACCACCGAATAGCTGTAATGGTAATAGCCGCCGCCATTGGCGCAGGAGCCCATCGAGATCACCCAGCGCGGCTCGGCCATCTGGTCATAGACCCGGCGCATCGCCGGCGCCATCTTGTTGGTCAGCGTGCCCGAGACGATCATCACGTCGGCCTGGCGCGGCGAGCCGCGGGGAATGATGCCGAGCCGGTCCAGGTCCCAGCGCGGCATGAAGGCGTGGATCATCTCCACGGCACAGCAGGCAAGCCCGAACGACAGCGGCCAAAGGCTGCCGGTACGTCCCCAATTCACCAGCTTGTCGAGATTGGCGACGACAAAGCCTTTTTCGGTGATCTGGCCGGTGATGCCCTTGATGACCGCATCCTGCTCCGGACCCGCGGCCAGGGCTTCGCGGTTCCAGGCGACATCCTGCGGGGCGTCGACAAGTTCGGTGCTCATGGACGGATCATTCCCAATTCAGGGCACCTTTGCGCCATTCATAGATGAAGCCGACCGTCAGCACGGCCAGGAAGCCCAACATTGAAAGAAAGCCGAACAGGCCGATCTTCGCCAGGCTGACCGCCCAAGGAAACAGGAACGCCACTTCGAGATCAAAGATGATGAACAAAATCGCGACCAGATAGAAACGCACGTCGAAGCGGCGGCGCGCATCGTCGAACGGGTCGAAACCGCATTCATAGGCGGATAATTTCTCGGCGTATGGCTTCTGCTGGGCCGCCAGAAGCGAGCCACCAAGCATGGCGCCGGCGATACCGAAGGCGATGACGGTGAAGACCAGGACGGGGAAGTAGTTCGCAATGACCGCGTGCATCTTCGGTTCCTCCAGATCGCCAGCGGATTATGCACCGGGACACCGGAGGCCAACGCTCAACCAATGGTGAGGTCGCATCCCGGAGCCGGATCAATTCATAAGTGAATTTAGGCGCGATAAGCGCATCTCGCCAGGGTGCAATGCAGCATTTTCGGAACGCAATGGCGCGAGTGACGGGGCTCGAACCCGCGACCTCCGGCGTGACAGGCCGGCGCTCTAACCAACTGAGCTACACCCGCAACTGGCGTGAGCGGCGGTTTAGAGGCCGGACCAAGCCGCGTCAACCCGGCTCGTTCAAACGGATCGCCCGGCGTGCCGATCGGTTGGTGGGCGGTGACGGTTTCGAACCGCCGACCCTCTCGGTGTAAACGAGACGCTCTACC
>CAXTCT010000033.1:0-13459 GCA_964242565.1 uncultured Acetobacteraceae bacterium
GCCGGACCTATCTTGGCGGCCTTGCCGGCCGGCTGGAATCCGCGAACCCGCTCGGGCTGCTGGCACGCGGCTATGCCCTGGTGCGCGACATCGACGGCCACCCGGTCCGCCAAGCGGCCGGCCTGCGGGAAGGCATGCCGCTCGACCTGTGCTTCGCCGATGGCGAGAGGCGGGTACGGGTGGAATCCGCCACCCGACCATGATCGGACGGCCTGCCTGCGCCACCACGGACCTCAAGACATGGGAGCCTGCGCGATGAAGCATCTCGGTTTCCCCGGCCGGGTCGTGATGGTCGGCTTCGGCAGCATCGGCCAGGGCGTGCTGCCGCTGATCCTGCGCCATGTCGAGATCGCGCCCGGGCAGATCACGGTCGTGACCGCCGACCAACGGGGGGCGTCGGTCGCGGCCGAATTCGGCGTGCGCTTCATTGTCGATCCGATCACACGGGAGAATTACCGCGACCGGCTGCACGGGCTGCTGGGTGCGGGGGATTTCCTGCTTAATCTGTCGGTGGATGTCTCGTCGGTGGCGTTGATGGCGCTGTGCCGCGAGGTCGGCGCGCTCTATCAGGACACCTGCATCGAGCCCTGGGCGGGCGGCTACACCGACCCTTCCCTGACGCCGTCCGAGCGCTCCAACTATGCCTTGCGCGAGTCTGCCCTGAAGCTGGCTTCCGCGCGGCCGGGCCTGCCGACCGCCCTGATCACCCATGGCGCCAATCCTGGCCTGGTGTCGCATTTCGTCAAGGAGGCGCTGCTGCATCTGGCCCGGGACGCCCCCTGGAATGCGGATGAGACCATCGAGGCGCCACGGACCCGCGAGGGCTGGGCCGCGCTGGCGTTCCGGCTCGGCGTGCAGGTGATCCACATCGCCGAACGCGACACCCAGGCCGCCGACATCGCGAAGAGCCGGGGCGAGTTCGTCAATACCTGGTCGGTGGACGGCTTCGTCTCGGAGGGCTGCCAGCCGGCGGAACTCGGGTGGGGCACGCACGAGAAATCGTGGCCGGCCGACGCGAAGGGGCATAATTTCGGCGGCGGGGCCGCGATCTATCTTGAGCGGCCGGGCGCCTCGACGCGCGTGCGCAGCTGGACGCCGCTGGAGGGAGCCTTCCACGGCTTCCTGATCACGCATAGCGAATCCATCTCCATCGCCGATTACTACACGCATCGCGAGGAGGGCGCCGTCGCCTACCGGCCGACGGTGCATTACGCCTATCATCCCTGCGACGATGCGGTGCTGTCGCTGCATGAGCTGGCCGGCAAGAACTGGCGGATGCAGCCCCGGCAGCGGCTGCTGATGGACGAGATCGTCTCCGGCACCGATGAACTCGGCGTCCTGCTGATGGGCCATCACCGGGGCGCCTACTGGTACGGATCGCGGCTCTCGATCGAGGCCGCGCGCGGGCTCGCGCCACACAACAACGCGACCAGCCTGCAGGTCTCGGCCACCGTGCTGGCCGGCATGATCTGGGCGATCGAGAACCCGGACCGGGGCGTGGTCGAGCCGGACCAGATCGACCATGCGCGCATCCTCGACGTCGCGCGTCCCTATCTGGGCGAGATGGCCGGCGTGTTCTCGGACTGGACCCCGCTCGAAGGACGCAATGGTCTGTTCAGCGAGGCTCTCGACGAGACCAGCCCGTGGCAGTTCGGCAATTTCCGGGTCGGTTGACGCGCTATCCCAGCAGACGCCCGATGATCCGGGCGGTGTAATCCACGACCGGAATGATCCGCCCATAGTTGAGCCGGGTCGGTCCGATCACGCCGATCGCGCCGACGATCCGGTTGGCCTCGTTTCGCGCGGGCGCGACCACCATCGAGACGCCCGAGACACCGAACAGCCCGCTTTCCGAGCCGATGAAGATGCGCACGCCATCGGATTGCTCGGCCAGTTCGAGCAGACGCAGCATCGTTTCCTGCGTCTCCAGCCGGTCGAACAGCATCTGGATATGGGAAATGCGCTCG
Organism: uncultured Acetobacteraceae bacterium; assembly: GCA_964242565.1. Lineage (GTDB taxonomy): Bacteria > Pseudomonadota > Alphaproteobacteria > Acetobacterales > Acetobacteraceae > Lichenicoccus. Next base: position 1,968 of record CAXTCT010000033.1, read on the forward strand.
ATCTGGGTCACGTCGGCCAGCAGCCGTGCCTGGCCGCGTATGATCAGCGAGCCGCCGCGCCCCTCGCCGGTCCAGGTGGCGAGGCCGGCCTCGACCACGCTGGCCGAGAGATGGTCGAGTTCGGTGCGGTTCTCGGCCATCTCCTCGGTCACGTGCCGGCGCAATTCGTCCAGGGCCAGGCCGGACAGGCGGGCATTGAGGTAATTGCCGGCCTCGACCAGCGCCGATGGCGGCAGGCCGGCCGGGATCTCGATGACGCGGTTCTCGACCTGGCCGTCCGCGCCGACCAGGATCACCAGGGCGCGCCGGCTCCCCAGGGCGACGAACTCGATATGCTTGATCAGCCCGTCGCTTTTCGGCGCCAGCACCAGCCCGGCCGCCGACGACAATCCCGACAGCATGGCCGACGCATCCGAGAGCGTGTCGTGCAGGGAGCGGCCACGCGCCTCCAGGGTGCGCATGATGGTGTCGCGCTCGTCGTCGGACAGGCTTCCGAACTGCAGCAGGCCGTCGACGAACAGGCGCAGGCCCTTCTCGGTGGGCAGCCGTCCGGCGGACGTGTGGGGGGCGAAAAGCAGCCCGTTATCGGTCAGGTCGGCCATGACATTGCGGATCGTGGCCGGCGACAGCGGCTGCGGCAGCCGGCGCGACAGGGTGCGGCTGCCGACCGGATCGCCGGTCTCGAGATACTGCTCGACGATCTCGCGCAGGATGGCGGCGGAACGCACATCGAGCCCCGGCGGCAGGGCGGGCCGTTGCGGCAGGTTCCAGACATCCATCGCGTCATCTCCAGGCAGCCAGCTTGCCATAAGGGGGGAAGGTCGGTCCGCCGGCCCCGCCCTGGCCTGTCCTCGCACCGCGCGCTAGATGCTGCTTCGACAGCCTGGGACCACGCCCTCACACGGAGATCCGATCATGCGCCCATCCGGCCGCGCGCCCGACGAAATTCGCACGGTCTCGATCGAGCCGGGCTTTTCCCATCACGCCGAAGGCTCCGTGCTGATCCGGATGGGACGCACCGAGGTGCTGTGCGCGGCCAGCGTCGAGCCGCGCGTGCCTCCCTTCATGCGCAACCAGGGGCTCGGCTGGGTGACCGCGGAATACGGCATGCTGCCGCGCGCGACCCATACCCGTGGCGCGCGCGAGGCCGCGCGCGGCAAGCAGTCCGGCCGTACCCAGGAGATCCAGCGGCTGATCGGCCGCTCGCTGCGCGCCGTGGTCGACCGCAAGGCGATGGGCGAGATGACCATCACCCTGGATTGCGACGTGCTGAACGCCGATGGCGGCACCCGCTGCGCCTCGATCACCGGCGCCTGGGTCGCCCTGAGCCTGGCCCTGAACAGCCTGGTGCGGCAGAGGGTGATCGCGACGGTGCCGCTGACCGGCCAGGTGGCGGCGATCTCGTGCGGGCTGGTCGGCACGGCCGAGGCGGTGCGCGCGGTGGCCGACCTCGACTACCACGAGGACAGCCATGCCGCGGCGGATGCGAATTTCGTGCTGACCGAAGGTGGCGGCATCGTCGAGATCCAGGGCACGGCCGAACATGCCCCCTTCTCCGAGGCGCAGTTCCACGAACTCATGGCGCTCGCCCGCGGCGGCACCGGGACCCTGTTCAGGGTCCAGCGCGACGCGGTGTCCCGCGCCCTGGCCGGGTTCTCCGGCCTGTGACGCCCCGGCCTGTGATGCGCAAGCTCGAACGCGGCGACAGGCTGGTCCTGGCCACGCACAATAGCGGCAAGCTGGCGGAGTTCGCACAGCTTCTGGACGGCAGCGGCATCAGCCTGACCAGTGCCGCGAGCCTCGGTCTTCAGGAACCCGAGGAGACCGAGGACAGCTTCGCGGGCAATGCGCGCCTCAAGGCGCTCGCCGCGGCCACCGCATCGGGGTTGCCGGCGCTGGCCGACGATTCCGGCTTCTGCCTGCGCGCCCTTGGCGGTGCGCCGGGGATCTTCTCGGCGCGATGGGCCGGCCCCGGAAAGGACTTCACCCTGGCGATGGAGCGCGTCCGTGACGCGCTTGCCGCCTCGGCAAACCCTGCCGACGATGCCGCCTGGTTCATCTCCGTGCTGTGCCTCGCCTGGCCGGATGGACATTGCCAGAGCTTCGAGGGACGCATCGACGGGGCGATGCGCTGGCCGCCGCGCGGCGGCAACGGCCATGGCTACGACCCGGTGTTCGAGCCGGCCGGCGAGACCCGGCGGTTTGCCGAGATGACCGACCCGGAGAAGAACGCGATCAGCCATCGCGGCCGATCCTTCGCCTTGTTCGCGCGGGGCTGCCTGCCCTGACGCGCATGTGCCGCCGGTGGCGGGCTCAGCGGCGGCCGGGAACCGGCGCGGTCACGGCGGGCAGGTCCTCCTCGAGGATGCTCACATGCATCGAGTAGGACACCTCGCCCTCGTCCTCGTCGCGATGCAGCGTGCCGATCACCTCCTGGTCCACCGCCACCTCGACCGACAAGCCGGCGCGCACCGGCTTGATCACGCGGATACGCTCGGTGCCCAGCAATCGACGCAGATAGGCCTGCACGCGGGCTATTTCTGAAGCGGTCACGGTCGGCACTCCTGAAGGACGCTGCGGTTTAGGGGGCAACGCCGCTCAGGGCAACAACGATCCCCGGCCGGCAGCGCCGCCAAAAACGCCGGCCGTCAGCCGGGCCATACGCCGTAACGGCGGCAGGTCGCCCTGCTCGTCTATTGGATGGAACAGATAGCTCATGAGCAACGATGCGCTGCTGGCCGAGATCACCCGAGGCGGACGAGTCGAATCTCGCCATGGCGGAGCGGAATTTCCCCGCTCCGCGGTCAAGGCGATGCTGGCCCTGCCCCTCGTCGAAAGCGGCGGCGCCGGCCCGCTTGAAAATCCGGTACTCGGCTGCGATCTCGCTCAGCACATCATCCCCGTGAGGTGCTGCGCTACGACGGATGATCGCGGCATCGGCATCGAGCATGTCGAAAGGCATGATATCCCTGAGGGCCGCGCCGATATCTTCACCGGCGCGTGCTGCCCGGCTGACCGTTTCCAGCACCGTGGCGATGCGTATCAGCCGGTCGCGTCCCTTGCGCCCTGAGACCGCGACCCGCTGTTCGAGGCGTTTGCGAGCCTGAAGGTGAGCGCGTCCCATCAAAGCGCCCAACATGGCGATCGCCGCGTCAGTAAACGTGGCCTCCATCTCGCGCAGCGTATCAAGCAGGATGACCCGCCTGCGGGCGGGTCGCATCTGTTGGAACGCTTGGGCGGTATAGCGCACAGCTTCGCGGGCGAATTGCGTCAGGCGTGGTTCGTGCCTGGGATTGATCAGAACACTGGAAATGCCGGTCCAGCGGATCAGTGCGATCTTCTCGAGGATCTCGGCGAGCGAACATCGCGAGGGAACCCCGACCGAGCTGCACGATCTGGAGTCCTTCCTTTGGTGCGACATCGACACGCTGCCGGCATGGCGGGCCTGGGTGGAGCAGCGCCAGTTCGATGGGAACGAGGCAGAGGCGAGCTTTGCGGAGGCAATCGAAGTCCAGGAGGCGCTTCGCCAGCTTGAAGCCGTCAACAATGGCGCCGTTTTAGCGGCGGGCGCGTCGAACGCCATGAACAGACTCAATCAGGCGATCGAGCACCAGGGGCTGAGACCAAGGATTACGGCGGACGGAATTCGAATGGACGGCAGTACAGGCGATCCCGTCGGACACCTTCTCCAAATACTGGTTCAGGCTATGGTGACGAACCTTTGGCCGCGCTTCAAACTATGCCGAGACGCGGCGTGCCAGGCTTCCTTCTTCGACAGCTCGAAAAACGGCAGCAAGATTTGGTGCTCGATGGAAATCTGCGGCAGTCGCAATAAAATGCGGCGGCACCGGGCAAAGGCTGATGCATTCACTCGGAACGTTGCGTAACGTGTACGCAGCGCGGCTTTACCCAGGTCGGAACCCGGCTTCACAATTCCGGCTGCCGGGATTGAAAACCAGCTCGTTTATGAGCGCCATAAGGCAGTTGCTGCCGAAAAGATCAATTCCGGGCTACCGTCAATCTGTGTCCGAACAATGCATGGGACCCTGCTGGGTTCGAGGGTGTTCAGCAAGATGGGTGCGGAGGGCATCCACGGCGCCGGGCGGGCTGCCGAAGTCGCGCTGGCGAACCTGATCGCGCGACAACTCGGACTGAGCGAGAGCGAAATTCTCCCGCTCCGGGAGTTGCTGCGCCCGACCTTGACCAACTGGAACGGCCAGGCCGTCGGTGCGATCCGGTCGGGCCTTTGAGGGTTGATCAGCGGCCGGTGAGGATGCGCTCGAACAGCTGGCTCACGCTGGGGACGAAACCGTTCGAATAGAACGGGTCGGTGGCGAAACGGCAGGCATTGGTGCCGCCGAACATCAGGTTGTTCTCGGCGGCCTCGGTATCGTCGGCGGCGGCGTGGCTGATCGATTGCAGCGTCTTCTGGATGCAGAATGACCGGGGATCGGCCTTGCGTCCATTGCTGTAGTCAGGGCCGTGCTGGCTCCAGTTGGAGAAGCGGCATTCCGACAGGCAGCCCATGCAGGCAATCTGATCGGCCATGATCTGGGCCGAACGTTCCGGGGTTTCGAACACCAGGGTCGAGTCCGGCGTGCGCAGCGCCTGCGTGAAGCCTTCCGCCTCCCAGGCGCGCGCGCGCGCGAGGTCCGCCGGCGCCAGATACACCAGCCGGCTGCGCGCGCCCACGCCGAACGGCGCCACATGCTCGCCGACCGGCTCGGTCGAGAACGCCACCTGGCGCTCCGAACGCCCGCGCAGGTCGCGCAGGAACTGGTTGTTCACCGCCGACGAGTAGAAGCCCGTCGGGCTGAATTTGTTGAGATACACATCGCCCTGCTTGAGGTGCAGCAGCCGCTGCTTCCACGCCTCCGGGATCGGGCTTTCGCGGGTCAGCAACGGACGGGTGCCGAACTGGAACGCGATCGGGCCGAGATCGGGGTTGTCGATCCAGTCCTCCCACTCCTCGAGCCACCAGACGCCGCCGGCCATGATGATCGGGGTGTCGCCGAGGCCGAAGCCGCGCATCAGGCGGCGCAGCTCCAGCACGCGGCCGAACGGGGCCTGCGGCTCCAGCGGATTCTCGCTGTTGGACAGGCCGTTGTGACCCCCGGCCAGCCAGGGATCCTCGTAGACCACGCCGCCGAGCAGGTTGGCCGCCTTGTGGTAGGCCCGCTTCCACAAGGCGCTGAAGGCACGCCCCGACGAGACGATCGGGTAATATGGCACGCCGAAGCGGACCGCGATGTCGGCGAGGCGATAGGGCATGCCGGCGCCGCAGGTGAGGCCGTTGATCAGGCCGCGCGCACCTTCCAGCACGCCGGTGATGACCCGTTCGGCAGCCCCCATCTCCCACAGGATGTTGGCATGGATGCGGCCGCGGCCATCCGCCACCTCATGGGCGGACCGGGCCTGGGCGATGCCGCCGGCAATGGCATAATTCACCATTTCCTCATGCCGCTCGCGCCGGGTGCGGCCACGATAAACCTGGGGCACCAGCCGCCCCTGGTCGTCGAAGCTGTCGGCATTGACCACGCTGATCGTGCCGGTGCCACCCGCAGCCGCCCAATGACCGGAGGAAACGCCGGTCGAGACCGAAACGCCCTTGCCGCCTTCGATCAGAGGAAGAATCTCGGCTCCGGCCATCCTGATCGCGTTGATCGTCTTCATCACGGCCGTGCTCTAGCTCCGCCTCGCCCAAGGGGCGCTCCAGTTGCTGGGGCGCTCCAATTCCTGGGGCGCACCGCATTCCTCCACCACGTCCGGCTGCAACCGGCTTCGGGCTCGTCGCCAACAGATTGCAATTGTAACACGGCCCCGCAAGGCCGGATCATTCTTGATTGCAACGGATCGGCCGCCTATCCGGCGTCGGCCTCGGCATCCCGCCGCTCGCGCGGGCCGCCCTTGCCGCCGACGCTGTCGCTGATGTCGGCACCCGTCGCCTGGTCGACCACGCGCATCGACAGCTTCACTTTTCCGCGATCGTCGAAGCCCAGCACCTTGACCTTCACCGCGTCGCCCATGGCGACCACGTCCGCCGTCTTGGCAACGCGGCCCTGGGCAAGCTCGCTGATATGCACGAGCCCGTCCCTGGCGCCGAGGAAGTTCACGAAGGCGCCGAAATCGGCCACCTTGACCACGCGGCCGGTGTAGATCACGCCGATCTCGGGCTCGGCGACGATGTTGCGGATACGGTCGATCGCCTTTTGCGCCTGCTCGTCGGAGCTGGCCGCGATCTTGACGGTGCCGTCGTCGTTGATGTCGATCTTGCAGCCCGTGCTCTCGACGATTTCGCGTATCACCTTGCCGCCGGTGCCGATGATGTCGCGCAGCTTTTCCTTGGGCACGTTGATCACGGTGATCTTCGGCGCCGTGGCCGAGACGCCGGCCCGCCCCTGGGTCAGCGCGTGCGCCATCTCGCCGAGGATATGCAGACGGCCTTCGCGGGCCTGCTCCAGCGCGATCTTCATGATCTCGGGCGTGATGGAGGTGATCTTGATGTCCATCTGCAGCGAGGTCACGCCCTGCCCGGTGCCGGCCACCTTGAAATCCATGTCGCCGAGATGATCCTCGTCGCCGAGGATGTCCGAGAGCACCGCATAGCCGCGATCCTCCTTGATCAGCCCCATGGCGATTCCGGCCACCGGGCGCTTCAGCGGCACGCCCGCGTCCATCAGCGACAGCGAGGCGCCGCAGACCGTCGCCATCGACGACGAGCCGTTGCTCTCGGTGATCTCGCTGACCACGCGCAGGGTGTAGGGGAAGGCCTCCTTGCCGGGCAGCAACGGACGCACCGCGCGCCAGGCGAGCTTGCCATGGCCGATCTCGCGACGTCCGGGAGAACCCATCCGGCCGGCCTCGCCCACCGAATACGGGGGGAAGTTGTAGTGCAGCATGAAGTTGGAGCGGTGCTCGCCCTCCAGCGCGTCGATCACCTGCTCGTCCTGGCCGGTGCCAAGGGTGGTCACCACCAGCGCCTGGGTCTCGCCGCGCGTGAACAGCGCCGAGCCATGGGCGCGTGGCAGGATGCCGACCTCGGCGACGATCGGGCGCACGGTGCGCAGGTCGCGGCCATCGATACGCAGGCCGGTGTCGAGCACGGCGCCGCGCACGATGTCGGCCTCCAGCTCCTTGAGCATCGGCTTGGCGCGCTCGGCGTCGAGGCCTTCCGCCTTCAGTGCCTCGAGGACGGTCTTCTTGGCGCTTCCCACGCGCTCGTAGCGGACCTGCTTGACGCGCTCCTGATAGGCTTCGGCGATCGACGTGCGGCCCAGCACGTCGATGCGGGATTTCAGCGCGATCTCGTCGGCGGACGGCTCGGCCAAGGTCCAGGGCGACTTCGCGGCATGTTCGGCGAGCGCGATGATCGCATCGATCACCGGCTGGAAGGCGGCATGGCCGAAGGTGACGGCCCCCAGCATGACGTCCTCGGTCAGCTCATGCGCCTCGCTCTCGACCATCAGCACGCCCTCGGCGGTGCCCGCCAGCACCAGGTCGAGCTGGCTGGTCTTGACCTCGTCGAGAGTGGGGTTGAGCACATACTGGCCATCGGCGTAACCGACGCGGCAACCGGCGATCGGGCCGAAGAAGGGAATGCCCGACAGGGTCAGCGCCGCCGAGCAGCCGATCATGGCCACGATGCCGGGATCATTCTCGAGGTCATGGCTCAGGACGGTGGCGACGAGCTGGACCTCGTTGCGAAAATTGTCCGGGAATAGCGGGCGCAGGGGGCGGTCGATCAGGCGGGAATTGAGGATCTCCGCCTCGGACGGACGGCCCTCGCGCTTGAAGAAGCCGCCCGGGATCTTGCCGGCGGCAAAGGCCTTTTCCTGGTAGTTCACGGTCAGCGGGAAGAAATCCTGCCCCGGCTTGACGCTTCTGACGCCGACGGCGGTGCAGAGCACGATGGTGTCGCCATACGACACCATGACGGAGCCGTCAGCCTGGCGGGCGATCTTGCCGGTCTCGAGCACCAGCGTGCGGCCGCCCCACTCGATTTCCTTGCGGTAGAAATTGAACATCATGTTCTCCCGTATCTGTTGTTTCCCCGGGCGGGGAGGTGTCGACAGAAAGCGGGACAAGGTGGATACGGCGTTTCGGACGGCATGGAGCTCTTCTGCAAGCTGTACCCCATGTGGCCTGAAACGCCGGCCGATCGCACTTCACCCCGCTTCGGCCCTGCGCCACCCTGACGCAGGGATGCGAACCGGGAGGTCGAAACCTCCCGGATTGGATCAGCGGCGCAGGCCCAGACGGCCGATCAGGGCGGTATAGCGGCCCTGGTCCTTGCGCTTGAGATAGTCCAGCAGCCGGCGACGGCGGCCGACCAGCATCAGCAGGCCGCGACGCGAATGGAAATCCTTCGCGTGGATCTTGAGATGCTCGGTGAGGTTGACGATCCGCTCGCTCAGGAGTGCGACCTGCACTTCGGGCGAACCGGTATCGGCGGGCGCGGTGGCGTAATCGCCAACCAGCGCGGTGCGGCGCTCGGCGGTAATCGACATCGGGATGCTCCGTGGCAAAGAGGGTTACAGCAGTCGCTCCGGACGCAGCCACCCATCCTCGAGTCGGCAGAGCCCGATCACGCGCCCCCCGTCCATGGCCCGCGCGACACCCCCTGCGGGGTTTGCGTTGTCAGGGATCCTGCCCATCAGCGCGACCAGGCTGATCGCCTGGCCATGCGATAGGCTTTCTGCTTCGTTTCCGGTCAGGGCCAGCGCCGGGATGTCGGCCAGCGCGGTCGCGACCGGACGCAGGAGCGCCGGTGAGGCAGGCGCGTTGTCCGCTCCCTCCAGGATTTTGTCCAGCGAAATCGCATCCTCGATCCGGAACGGCCCCACGCGCAGGCGGCGCAGCGCGGCCACATGCCCCACCGTGCCGCAGGCACGAGCCAGGTCACGAGCCAGGCTGCGCATATACACGCCCTTGCCCGACTGGACGGCGAAGATGGCGGTGTCGTCATCGACCCGCTCGATCATCTCGAAGCGGTCGATGCGCGCCGGACGCGGCTCCAGCACCGGCGGGCGGCCTTCGCGGGCCATGTCATAGGCGCGCTCGCCGGCGATCTTGATGGCCGAGAAGAGCGGCGGGATCTGCATGATGTCGCCCTGGAAGGCGACCAGGCCGGCCTGGATACGCGCCCCGTCGGGCCGCTCGCGGGAGGTCTCGATCACCTGCCCGTCGGCATCGTCGGTGTCGCGCGCCTCGCCGAAGCGCAGCGTGAAGTGATACAGCTTGGTGCCGTCCATGATGTAGGGCACGGTCTTCGTTGCCGCCCCGAACGCCACCGGCAGCAGCCCGGTCGCCAGCGGATCCAGCGTGCCGCCATGTCCCGCCTTCTGCGCATCGAGACCCCGCCGCACCCGGTTGACCACGTCCGTGCTGGTGATGCCGGCCGGCTTGTCGACGATGAGCCAGCCGTCGAGGGCGCGCCCGCGCTTGCGTCGCATGATGGGAGGGAAACCTTCGGGATATGGAGGGCCGCCTTTATGCCCGCGCTCATCGTGGCGCAAGGGGCGCCAGACGGAACCTTGGGCGGAACCCTGGAGCCGGCATTTCGCTGTTGGAGGCATACCAGGATGGAGGAGCGCGACATGGACAGGCTGCTGATCGCATCGTCGCCTGTGGAGATCGAGGCCAGATCGGAGGAAGCCGGGCTGACGCCGCAGGCCCACGACGTGGCGCTGGCGCTGTTCCACGAGTTGACCGACCGCCTCGGGCAGGCCGCGCGGCTGATGCATCCCCGCGAAGCGGACTTTCCCACCAGCCGCTTCTATTTCGCCGGCCAGGCCAATGCCGAAATGGCCTCGCTCATCGAGGGGCTCCGCCGCCGGCCCGACTTCAACGAGATCGAGCATGGCCTCCCCTCTTCACCCGCCGGCGCCGGGCTGTTCGCGAGCCTGTCGCGGGATGGGCTGACCGGGCTTCTGGTGAAGCACGAAACCCATGAAGGACTGCCTCCGCCGACCTGGCAACGCTAGCGTTCCAGTGCCTCCGAGACCTGCAGTTCGATGCGGCCCAGTTCATCGAGCGTGTCGGAAATGGCGAGGCTCATGGTGCGCAACGTGCCGATCCGTTCCCGGACGGCCCGCAACAGGCGGCGCTTCTGCTCGTCATGCTGCGGATCGACGTCATACAGATCGAGGAACAGCTTGATGTCGCGCAGGCTGAAGCCAAGATGCTTGCCGCGCAGGATCAGCTTCATCCTGGCGCGGTCGCGATAGCTGTAGACGCGCCTGGAGCCCGTGCGTGACGGGCTCAACAACCCCTTATCCTCGTAGAAGCGGATCGCGCGCGCGGTCACGCCAAGCTCCGCCGCGAGATCGGTGACGGAATAAAGCGGCTGCCCGCCGGCACTATCAGGCGGCTGCCCGCCGGCGCTGTCAGGCGGCATGCGCTCGACGGGCCGCCTCCTCGGCGACGAGTTCCTTCTTGGAAAGCTTGCCCACCGCCGTGCGGGGCAGCGTCTCGCGCAGTTCGATGTCCCGCGGCAACTCGATGCGCGACAGCTCGCCTTCGAGGAAGGAACGCAGCGCCGGAATATCTGCCGCAGCCCCCTTGCGAAGCACGACGAAAGCTTTCGGACACTCGCCCCGGTAGGCGTCGGGAATACCGATCACGGTCGCCTCGAGCACGTCGGGATGGCGATACAGCGCCTCCTCGATCAGGCGCGGATAAACATTGTAGCCGCCGCACAGGATCACGTCCTTGATGCGATCGACCAGGAACAGAAATCCGTCCGCGTCGAGATAGCCCACGTCGCCGGTCCGGAACGCGCCATCGATCATCGCGTTCGCGGTCTCCTCCGGCCGGTTCCAGTAACCCTGCATCACCTGCGGCCCGCGCACGCACACCTCGCCGCGCAGGCCAGGCCCGAGAATGACCGCCGGATCGGCGAGGTCACGGATCTCCACGATGGTTTCCGGCGCCACGGGTCCGACCGAGCCCACGCGCGAGGCGCCGTCGAGCCGGTTGCAGCAGACCATCGGAGAGGTCTCGCTCAACCCGTAGCCCTCGACCAGCTTGCAGCCGCTCAGCTTCTCGAAGCGCGTTTGAAGCTCGGCCGGCAGCGGCGCGCCGCCTGAAATGCAGAGATCGATCTTGCGCAGGCCCTCACGCTCCCGCCTTGGCGCCGCTTCGGCGGCATTGCTGAGCGCATTGTAGATCGTGGGTACCGCCGGCAGCATGGTGGGATGCCGGCGCGCGATCGCCTTGAGCGTGTCGGCGACGGTGAAGCGGGGCAGCAGGATCATCTCGGCGCCGATGGCCACCGCGAGATTGAGCACCGATGTCAGCGCAAACACATGGAACAGGGGCAGCACGCCGAAGATCCGCTCCAACCGGGACCCGCGAAAGCCGAGCAGCAGCGTCATCTGGGCGGCGTTGGCGGTCAGGTTGGCATGGGTGAGTGCCGCACCCTTGGGGATGCCGGTGGTGCCGCCGGTATATTGCAACAGGGCGATGTCGCGCTGCGGATCGACCGGGGTCTC
>CAXTCT010000034.1:0-13196 GCA_964242565.1 uncultured Acetobacteraceae bacterium
CGGTGTTCTACCAGCGCGTGCCGCGGCTGTTCGCCGCACTCGCCCTGGCCCGCGGCGACGGCCGGTATGCCCGGCTGCTGAAGCAGCTGGCGCGGGTCGATCTGCTGATCCTGGACGATTGGGGGCCCGAGCCGCTGATCGCCGAACAGCAGCGCGACCTGCTGGAGATCGTCGAGGACCGCTACAACGCCGGGTCGCTGAGGCAACCCAACTTTGGCCGACGCCATCCTCGACCGGTTCATCCACAACGCCCACCGCATCGAACTGAAAGGAGAAAGCCTGCGCAAGCAGCGAGCCATTGCTTGACCCAGGCGTCGCCATCATGACATGACCAAAATCGACCTGCGAGACAACACCACCCGAGCGCGATCAGATCGGAATGGTGGGCGCCATCAGATTAGAACGATGGGCGGACCAGGGTTGGAATACCCGGGCGGCATCGTCGGAATACGCAGTTTGGAGAACCGCCGAGCTTGAAGTGCCACCATGCCACCCTCCGTCGCACGCCATCCGCTCCCGGCCGCCTAGCGTTTTTCAACGGCCCCAGTCGGTCGACCGAAAGATACATACCCAAATTGTCGGCCTCTGGTCGCAAGGTGGAACTAAGCCGCTCGCAGGCAACAATTCAGATCGTGCGACAACTGGCCTTTGTTTCCCGACGCGGCGGCATCCCGAACTGCCTGGCATAATCGCGGCTGAACTGGGGCGTGCTCTCGTAGCCGACGGCAAATGCCGCCCGCGTGGCGGTGATGCCCTCGCTTATCATAAGGCGACGAGCCTCAAGCAGCCGCAGGTGCTTTTGGAACTGCAATGGCGAGTAGGAGGTGGCGATCCTGAAGTGCTGGTGGAAGGAGGACGGGCTCATCCCGGCCGCGGCAGCAAGGGTTTCGACGGGAAGCGGTCGAGCAAATCCGCTCCGCAGCAGGGCAATGGAACGCGCGATACGCTGGACATGGCTGTCCGGCTGCGCCAAGCGGCGCAGCGTCGGCCCAAGCTGTCCGGATAGGAGCAGATAATGCATCTCCCGCACGATCCCGGGCCGCAGGATCGGCCTGGCCTCGGGTCGATCGGCCAAGCCGATCAAGCGGGTCGCAGAGTCGATCAGGGCGTCGTCAGTCTCGTCCATCATGAGCAAAGGCCCTGCCTCCAGGCTCGTGGCGTCTGCCGGCGCGATCTGGCCGGCAAGCTCGTTCAGCAGCAACAGGTCCAGGTCCAGGGCGAGCGCCAGGTATGGCCTTTCCCGGCTTGCGCAGGTCACCTGGCTGACAACGGGCACCTCGACATTGACGACAAGACCCTGGCCAGCCTCGAAATTCTGAACTTTGTCGCCTATGGCGACCTGCTTGGCACCCTGGAGCACGAGGCAGAGCACCGGCGTGTAGAGTTCGCGAAGGAGATCGCGGGGCGCATCGAAGCGCATCACCGACACGCCGGGCACGGAGGTCTGCACATAGCCGCAATCCTCGGGCACGAATTTCAGCACCGCGCGCTTCAGCCGCTCCATGGTGTCACCTGCATCCATGCTTACATCCATCATGTCTGATTTGGAGGAACGAGCAATTTTTTCGTTGGTTCCGGCAACCGGTTCGAGCGCAGGCTCCCCAGATCTGCTTGCGAACGAGGAGACCGACAATGCCAGGAACGAACAAGATCGCCGTCGTCACAGGGGGCAGCCGAGGCCTCGGCCGCAACACCGCGGTTCACCTTGCGCGCAAGGGGGTAAGTTCAATATTGACCTACCACTCCAGAAAGGATGAGGCCGAAGCCGTCGTTCGGGAGATCGAGGCGGCGGGTGTCAAGGCGATCGCCCTCCAACTCGACACCGGCAAGGTCGCGGGTTTCCCGGCTTTTGCCGGCCAGTTGCGGGAAGCGCTGGCAGGTAGCTGGGGTCGCGACAGCTTCGACTACCTGGTCAACAATGCCGGCATGAGCGTGATGGCCAAGATCGGGGAGACGAAAGAGGAAGATTTCGACCATCTGGTAGACGTGCATCTTAAGGGCGTTTTCTTCCTGACGCAGACGCTCCTGCCGATGATCGCCGACGGCGGTCGCATCGTGAACCTCTCAAGCGGCCTCGCACGGTTCTGCACGCCGGGCTTTTCCGCCTACGCGATGATGAAGGGCGGCATCGAGGTATTTACGAGATATCTTGCCAAGGAACTTGGCTCGCGCGGCATCACCGCCAACACGGTCGCGCCCGGCGCCATCGAGACAGATTTCGGCGGGGGCATGGTGCGCGACAACCCCGAGTTCAACAAGCGCGTGGCCAGCGGGACCGCGCTCGGCCGCGTGGGCCTGCCTGACGATATCGGCCCGATGATCGCAAGCCTGCTCTCGGACGACAACCGTTGGGTCAATGCCCAACGGATTGAGGTCGCAGGCGGCACTAACCTGTAAGAAACTCGCCGCTGCTTCTGGCGCGACGCAATGGCGTGGCCGCGCGGTCGGTTCACGGGCCTTGCGGTCACTCCCGCAAGGCGGCAGTGGCGAGCATCACCACCCTTCCATCTGCCCCGATCGCCTGCAGGATAAGGCCGCCCTCGTCCTGTCGCCCAACGAAATGTAGCGGCTGCCCCGCGAACGCTGGCGATTTCGCTTGGAAGCTGAAGCGCGACAGGGCATCCGGCCCATGCGCCCGCGCACACAGATCGAGCAATAGCGTCGCCATCAGAGGACCATGCACCACCAGCCCCGGATAACGCTCCTCGGCCATCGCGTAGACGGGATCATAATGAATTCGGTGCGAGTTGAAGGTCAGCGCAGAGTAGCGGAACAGCAGCACCGGCGACGGCTCGATCGACCGGCGCCAACTCCAACCAGAAAGATCTGGCGAACCGGAGGCGTCCGGCATCTCGATCGATGTCACGGCCGCCTCGCGATAAACGATATTCTGCCGTTCCCGCACTGCCTCCACGCCATTCGCCCAGGTCGAGTGCTCGACCTCGACGAACACAAGGGCGCCACTGGCACCCGTCTTTTCCGTGACCTTGCGCACCTGCGATCGCCGCTCGATGTCCGCGGACACGGTGATCGGGGCCAGGAATTCGATATCGCTTCCAGCCCACATTCGCCGCGGTAGAGGCACCGGAGGCAGGAAGCCGCCCTTGTCAGGATGCCCATCGGAAGAAAGCGATCCGGTCGGGTCATCGGGCAGGCACAGGCACCAATGGAAGCCCTGCGGCACCGTATCACCCCGAGCGGGCGTGTCGAGCGTCGCCCGGAAGCGGATAAGAGTGTCCTCTGCAACCCAGTCCCTCCGGGTCAGCACAGCACCGGCCGGGCCATCACTTTTCATCACGTGGCTACCGCGTGAACAACGCCGTCGCGGGGCGCCTTCAACACGCTCCCGCAATGGGCTAGGCTGACCAAGCGCCGGTCAAATTCCATCACCAGATCCTCCGCGTGCCGGGCTTCGGCTGCCTCCGTAACGATCGGCACCAACCGATCGCAATGTTCGAAGCACTTGCCGTGGGCGAGATGTGAATAATATTCACCAACGGTCAGTACCTTGGCAAGGTAACCAAGATCGAACGAAGGCACAAACGCGACATCCAGTCGTGTCGTCGGAACCTCCTGCCCTCCCGATACCCGGTCTCCCGCCCATATCGCTGCGCCGCAAGGCAAACACGGGCGGGCTTAGGCATGATCCTCGCGATAACTTGCCGCTCGTGCCAGTAGTTCCTCCGCCCGGCGCACGACGGGCAGATCGATCATCCGGCCATCAAGCATCGCCGCGCCCCGGCCATTCGCGGCGGCCTCGCGTGCCGTATCGACGATGCGGCGAGCGGCCGTCACGGCTGCCGCGGACACGCCGAAGATGCGATTTAGAACCGCGACCTGCGCCGGGTGGATGCAACAGGCGCCAACAAATCCCAGCCGTACCGCCGCAGCCACCGCCGTCTCAAGAGTGGCAAGATCCGCGATGTCGGCGATCGAACCTGGAAAACCGAAGGGCAACACACCCGCCCGGCGGCAGGCGAGTGCCAAGGTTTGGCTCGGACCCAACAGCGTCTCCAGGCATGGCTCCATCGACGAGGCGGCGCAAAAATCCTCTGGTCCAATCATGAGCCCGATCAGTCGCGGCGTCGCGCAGGCGATGGCTTCCACCGCCGAAAATCCGTCGCCGTCCTCGATCAAGCCGATCAGACCGATACCTCCCAGCGGAAGATCCCGCTCAGTTTCCAACTCCGTGAGCATATCGGCCACGAAACGGAGCTGGCTCGGTGCTGCGACTTTCGGCACCATCAACGCCGCAAGCCCCGGCCGAACGGCGGCCTCCAGATCACGGACCATCGCACGGCCCGCCGAATTGATACGCACCAATGTCGGAACCCGCGATGCACAGGTCGCAATCGTCTCGCCCAGCAATGCACGCGCGGCATCCTTGGCGGCCGGAAGGACACTGTCTTCGAGGTCCAGGATGACGGCATCCGCCTTGCTCGTCGGCGCCTTCGCGATAAATCGCGCATTGTCCGCCGGCACAAACAGCATCGAGCGCCAGACCTGCATCATGACCAGTCGCCCGCGCGGCTGTCGTGAGGATGCAGTATCGCACTCATTGGCTTGCCCCGACCAGCAACAAACATAGCATCATTGCCACTCCAATGCCTGACATCGAACCAGAATTCTGCCGCTGTCGCACGGGCACCGCGGAAGTATACAGAAGGAGCAGGCCTAGCACCAACACCGCCAACTACCGGCCGGGCACGACTTGCGCGGGACGTCGGGCAACACCTGGCGCCTGCCGGCGCCCATTGCGCGGTTCGGGGAGGAGCGCCACTCCGCCTGTTCCGCTCGCCCGGCATCATCGCCGCGTCGGCACAGGAACAATCAGGTGGCATCGATCCGTCGGCCTGCCGCAACGAGGGTTTCAAGCAGCGTGGCCGGGCGGAACATGTCTCCATGGCTGGCCTGGAGCGACCGCAACCCTGCCAGGATCCGGTCTAGTCCCTCGGTTTCTCCCCAGAACATGGGGCCGCCGCGGTAGCTGGGCCAACCATAGCCGGTGACCCAGATGATATCGATGTCCGAAGCGCGGCTTGCCTTGCCTTCCTCCAGGATCTTCAAGCCCTCATTGACCATCCGATACAGGCAGCGCTGAAGGATTTCGGCGTCAGTCACAGCTCGTCGCTCGAAGCCGCGGGAGGCGGCGAGATCCAGTATGATCTTCTCGACGACCGGCGAGGGAATACCCCTGAGCGCTTCGTCATAATCGTAGAAACCGGCCCGCGTTTTGTGCCCAAATCGTCCGTGTTCGCAAAAGATTTCACGCAGTTTGGAGGAACCGGCCTTCGTGGAGTCCCAACCGACATCATTGCCAGCCAGGTCACACATCTGGAACGGACCGATCGGAAAGCCGAAATCCTGCAACACGCGGTCGACGTCCCACGGCATGACGCCCTCCAGCACCAGCGCTTCCGCTTCGCGCTGTCGTACGGCGAGCATGCGGTTGCCGACGAAGCCGGTGCAGTTGCCGACCGCGACCGCGAGCTTGCCGATGGTCTTGGCGAGCTTCATGGCGGTCGCCGTGACGACGGGCTCGGTTGCCGCACCGCGCACCACCTCCAGCAGACGCGTGGTGTTTGCTGGCGATAGGAAGTGCAGGCCGATCACCCTGCCGGGACGTCGGGTAGATCCAGCGATCTCGTCTACATCGAGGCAGGAGGTGTTTGTGGCGAGAACGGCATCCGGCCGTGCGATCGCGTCCAGGCGCTGAAAGATCTCCCGCTTGACCTCGATCCGCTCGGACCCCGCTTCGATCACCACATCGACATCGGCCATATCCTCGATGCGCGGCGTGGCGGTCAGCAGCGTCATGCGGGCCTCCATTTCAGAAGCGGCGAGCTTGCCTTTATGCACGCTGCTCTCGTAGTCGGCGCGAATGCTCGCCAACCTGTCACCGAGCGCGTCCTGCGCGGCCTCGACGATCGTTACCGGCAGGCCCGCGTTCAGGAAGTTCATTGCGATACGGCCGGCCATGGTGCCGGCACCAATCACACCTACCGTCCGCACCGGCAAAGTCGTCATCCCCGGCTTGATACCAGGCACCTGGGCTGCGAGACGCTCGGCGAAGAACACGTGGCGCTGCGCCAACGATTGCGAACCGCCGACAAGTCCATCAAACAGCCGTCGCTCCTCGACGAGCCCTTCGGCAAAGGGGAGGGTCATCGCCGCCTCGATAGCGCGGATGTTGCTCTCGGGCGCGTCAAACCCTTTGAAGCGATGAGCATTGGCCTTGCGGAAATCGCGGAACAGGTTGGGCCGATCGCGGGCTTGCTCGATCTTTCCCGTCATGTCGCGGATCTTGCGCAGCGGGCGCTCCTTCGCGACCAGCCGGCGCGCGAACTCGACCGCGCCCCCGCGCAGATCGCCATCCTCGACAAGCGCATCCACCAGCCCGGTCGCGAGGGCTTCCGGCATATCCATCATCCTGCCCGACGTCACCATGTCGAGCGCGAGTTCCGGGCCAAGCAGACGGGTCAGACGCTGGGTGCCCCCAGCGCCTGCGATCAAACCGAGCTTGATCTCAGGCAGGCCGCACCGCGCCGACGGCAGCGCCACGCGATAATGCGCCACCAGGGCAATCTCGAGACCGCCGCCCAACGCGGTGCCGTGCAACGCCGCGACCACCGGAACCCTGGAGTCCTCGATCAACGCCTGCACATCCTGCAGGAATGGTCTCACGCGCGGGCGGCCAAACTCGGTGATGTCGGCACCCGCAAAGAAGGTGCGGCCTTCGCATAGGAGCACGATCGCCCGAACCGAGAGATCGGCGGTCGCCATATCGATGCCGGCTACAAGTCCCTGGCGGACGAGCAGGGAGATTGCATTGACCGGAGGCGAGTCGACGCTGAGCACTGCGATGCCATCTTGCAGGCTGAGCCGGGTTACGTTGTTGAGTTGCATCGCTCTTCCCTCAACCGTTCGGCGATGGCGCCGCTTACCGAGCCGCCAACCGGCGGTCGGTCTTGGCGAATCGCCTTATTAGACATACAGCCAGGCCTGGCAAGAGTCTTGCGCCGCGTTCCTGCGGCCATTATTCCTCGGCGACGAACCCTTTCTTGAACAACCTTGAGATACGTTCGCACATCTCGTCGGCGGAGATCGGGCCTTCTGTTCGGAACCAGAGCTCCATCCAGTTCAGTATTCCGAGGAGGAACAACGCGTAAGGCTTGTAACTATCGGCCGGAAGGCCTGAACGAAGCTCCTTGAGCAAGTCGCTGACGCGCTCGACGACGCGCGCCTCCTTGCCTCGTAGCACCGTTTGCATAGACGATGGCAGGAACTTGACGTCGTTCATCGCACTGAGATGCCGCTCCCGCGACTCCGCCGATTTCATTACATAAACCCGGATGAAGGCGTCGAGCCGCTCGGAGGCGCTTCCGGCCGAGGCAACGACCTGATCGACGTCGGCCAACAGACGGTCTAGATGTTCGGTCAATAGCGCGAGCAGCAGGTCATCCTTGGTCGGAAAATAATGATACAGCATGGATTTGGTCGCGCCGCATTTTCGCGCGATATCGTTCAGCTTGGCGCCGGGATACCCGACTTCGGCGAACAGAGACGCGGCACTGTCCAAGATCGCCTGATATTTGGCACCATAATCCTCCGCACGAATCCGGGTCATCACCGTTTACTCTCAAACCTGTGTGGAGGATGTCCGGCAAGTCCCACTTCAGCGTGTCCGGGCAAGACGAGACTGCTTGCGCCGCAGCCACCTGTATCCACGGCAGGCCGGGTCAGCTGACGCGGCTGTCACGCCCCGCCCAATGCGGTTCACGCAGCAGGTGCTTCAGCAGCTTGCCCGCGCCGGACAAAGGCATGCTGTCTCGCAACTCGAAACTGACCGGGCATTTATATCCAGCGATGAACTCACGGCAGTGCGACCGCAACCCCTCGATCGTCAGTTCGACGCCGTCGCGTTGCACGATGACGGCATGCACCGCTTCCCCCCAACGCTCGCTTGGGATACCGATCACGGCGCAGCCGGCCACCGCCGGATGGCGGCTCAGCGCGCTTTCCACCTCGGTGGAGTAGACGTTTTCGCCGCCGGTCACGATCATGTCCTTGATCCGGTCGACGATGAACAGGAAGCCCCCCTCGTCCACATAGCCGGCGTCGCCGGAATACATCCAGCCGTCCCGCAGAGCGGCTTGCGTCTCCGCAGGGCGTCCCCAGTACCCCTGCATCAAGCCTTCTCCTTTCGTGACGATTTCCCCGATCTGCCCACACGGCATTTCGGCGCCGTCCGGTCCGAGGATGCGCATGGTGTAGCCCCAGACGGGCCGCCCGGCGGAGCGCAGTCGCGGGCTCTCGCCGTGCTCCTGCACAATGTGACATTGCCAAGGCAGCAGCGTGTAGGGGCCGCCCGTCTCCGTCATCCCGTAGCCTTGAACGAGCTCGACGCCCGGCAGGCGCGACAGGGCCAGCCGCAATAATCCCGCTCCGATCGGCGAGGCGCCGTAGAGCATGCGACGCAGGCTGGTCAGGTCGTACTCCGCGAGGCGGGGATGCTCCAGCAGCCGCTGGATCATGGTGGGAACCAGCAGCGTGAAGCTGACATGCTCGGCCTGGATCAGCGACAGCACCGCCTCCGGCTCGAAGCTCTCGCAGAACACCGTGGCACAGCCGCGGACAAGGGCGCGGATCACGATGCACATTCCCGCCTGGTGGAACATCGGCGCGACCGCAAGGATTACATCGTCGGACGCATAGCTCAGGTCCAGAAGGTTGCTGATCGCATTGAACAACAACGCATTGTGGCTGAGCATGACGCCCTTGGGGAAACCGGTCGTACCGCCCGTATAGAACACGCCAGCCAAGTCGTCGCCGCCGCGATCCGCGCACGGCGCAGGCTCCACCTCGGACAGCAGCGCCTCCAGGCCAATTTGCCCGTCCAGGGGCGGCTCGTCGCCGACATGAATGATCACGCGCAGAGACTTCGACCGTTGGACAAGATCAGGTCCCCAGGACGCGAACTCGTCGTCCACCAACAGGATCCGGGTGTCGCAATCATCGAGCGAGAAGGCGACCTCGGCCGGGCTCCAGCGGATATTGATGGGGTTGAGCACCCCCCCGCCCCACCAGGTGCCCAGCATGTAATCCATGTAGGCATCGGTGTTCAGCCCAAGCATGCCGATCCGGTCGCCCGGCGCCATGCCGTTCTGCTGCAATATGGAAGCGATGCGGCTGGCGCGGCCCACAACGTCACGCCATGTTCGACGGCGCCCCTTCGAAACAGTGGCGACCTGATCGGGCGCTTGACGAGTTTGCCGGTGCAGCTCCTGTGTCAAACCAAGACGCATCTATCCTCCTCGACTTCGCACGCCCAGGTTCGTTCGGATTACGAGGCAGGCGCGGCATCGGCTGGCGCTGTCACGGTCGCCTTGAGTGGGACAGATTCGTCGGCCAGCGCGGCGGGATCGACCTGGCGTGCGTCCGCCACCAGCCGTTTGGCCCACATGAATTCGCCCGGCCGGTTGACCGATGTGGCTGCCAGCGCGCGGCCCTGCCGCAGGTAGAACAAGGCGAAATCCTTGCCGCCCATGTCTCCGCGCGATACCACCTGGTCGTAACCGTCCTGCAGTCCGACGATCTGCAATTTATAGTCATACTGGTTGGACCAGAACCACGGCACCGCATTATTCGGCTTCGGACGGCCGCAGAGCGACGAGGCGGCGGCGCGTGCCTGCTCCAGCGCGTTTGGAACCGATTCCAGCCGGATACGCCTGCGATACAACCCGCTGTCGAAAACGGTGCAGTCACCTGCGGCAAAGATGGCCGGGTCCGACGTGGTGGAGAGCGCGTCCACCACAATGCCATTATCCACCTCGAGCCCCGCCGCCTGCGCAAGTTCCATGTTCGGCAGCATGCCGACGCCGACGACGACCACGTCGGCAGGGAGGCTATTCCCGTCGACCACCACGGCGCAGGCATGTCCCGCCGCATCGAGAATGATCCGGCTTACGGCGGCGCCGGTGTGGATCGCAACACCCATGGCGGCATGGACGCGCGCGAAGAAGGCGGAGATTTCTGCGCTTGCCACGCGCGCGAGCAGCCGATCCTGAGCTTCCAGAACAGTGACTTCGGCACCGGCCTTGCGCGCGGAAGCCGCGATCTCGAGCCCGACATAGCCGCCGCCAACCACCACCAGGCGCGCGCCCGGCCGCAGCCGCTTTCGGATCGCGTCGGCGTCCTCATGCGTGCGCAGGTAATGCAGGCCGGTGGCTTCCGCCGCACCCTCCACCGGCAGCCGCCGCGGACGGCCGCCTGTGCATAGGGCCAGGCGGGCGTAAGGGATCGTGCCGCCGTCCTCCATGGCCAGCAGCTTGGCCGCACGATCGATCTGCCGTACCCGGCGTCCGAGATGGATGGTGATGCCGGCCGCGTCGTATGCCGAGCGCGGGCGGAGTTCCAGGCCTGCCAGGTCGGGATCGGCGCCCAGAAAGCCCTTGGACAAGGGAGGGCGGTGATAGGGAAGCGGCAATTCATCCCCGATCAGCTCGATCGGCCCTGCCCAGCCATATTGGCGCGCGGAAAAAGCCAGCTCGACACCGGCCGCGCCCGCGCCGACGACGATCAGCGCGCCGGAACCATTCGTATCAGCCAAGCTGTCGCTCATCACGTTAAACCTCGATAAACTCCATCCGCCTGAAATGGAGGGTGGTCAATGGCCAGGGTGGGTCAGTCGGCTTTGGCCGACCGTCCGGGCCTCGACCTCCGGCCGCAGCCGCCAGTCGGGACCATAATCGGCCATGCCATGGAAGAACAGCGGCTCGGTCTGTTCCAGCGCGCGCATGCGGTCGGCATATTGTGTGATGTAGCCCTCGCGGGTTTCACTGTCGACCGACTGGATGGACCAGCCGATGAAGGCCGGCAGCACCTTGAATCCGCAGAAGGCAAGCGTGCCGTGCTGCAGAGGCCAGAGACTGATCTGCATGTCGCCGAGCATCCCGTCCGGCGCCGCCATCGACGGATAGCAGTTGGTCGTCAATGACAGCATCGCGGTCCGGCCGCGCAAGCCACCCCGGTCCATCTTCTGACCGCCTCCGTAAGCCACCCCATTGGCCAAGACGCGGTCGATCCAGCCTTTCATGATGGCGGGGACCGAGAACCACCAGAGGGGAAATTGCAGGATCAGCATGTCGCACCACAGCAACTTGTCGATCTCGCCCTGGATGTCCGGGGCAAATCCTCCGTGCTGCTGCGCGTATTTCTGTTCACGATCGTAGTAAAGGCTGTCTGGAAACCGCCGTGCGGAGAAGTCGGCGTCACTGGCCACCGGGTTGAAGCGCATCGCGTAGAGGTCGGATACGACCACCTCGTGCGATTCCGAGCGTAGCGTGTCGACGGCGCAGTCCAGGAGCCGTCTGCCGAATGATTTCGGTTCCGGATGGGCGAAGACCAGGAGGATCTTCATGCCACAGCCGCCTGTGCCGGCACCGGCTGCTCCAGCCACGTACCGACACGATCCGCCGCGATGCGGCCGGTCAGCGCGCAGGCCTGCGTGCCCCCGTCACCATAATCCTTCACCGCGTCGCCGACATGCCACAGATTGGGAAGCGGCGTCGCCTGCGGCAGGTCATGCCCGGCGCAGGCACGCTGGGCCGGCCAGTCGCCGCGCATGACCCGTATCGACAACATCTTGGCGCCGGCGAATGCGGGGAATTCGTCGCGCAGATCCTGCAACGAGGCCTCGATTTCGGCTTCCTGATCGAAATCGCCCATGGCGGGGATCGGCACGGCATAGGCGACGTAGAGAAACCACCCGGGCGGCGCCAGTTCAGGGCAGGTGGCGGTCAGTTCGCCCATGTTGCACAGGCGGCGCGTGCGCCCGAAGGTCAGCAGTCCGGGCTGGTCATACAGGCGCGTCTGCGTCGCGAAGTTGATCACGATGTTGGCGGCTGGCCGCTCCGCCAGGGTGGAGGCGACATAGTCCGCGCCAAGCGCCTCGGCTCCCGGGAGCTTGGCGGTCGCACGCGGCCCGATGTTGCTGATGACGCTGCGAGCCTGCACATGTACCGGACTGCCGTTGCGCAACACGGTCACGCCGGTTGTCAGGCCATGCTCGATCGTGAGGCCGGCGACAGGGCTTTCGAGCCAGATCTCGCCACCACGGCGCTTGATCCCGTCGGCCAGGTCGTTCCACAGTCCAACCGTGCCGCGCGGGCAGAAGCCGAAGCGCTTGAAGGCGCCCTTGACCGCAAAATAGGTCAGGAAGGCGCGCGCCGGCACCTCGGAGGAATTCGCGGCGAAGATCGCGGCGCACAGGTTGCGGAAGAGCGCGTGCACCGTCTTGTTGCGGGTATAGCCGGCCAGCCATTCCTGCGTGGTCATCTTGGCTTCCGGCAGGTCGCCGCTGCGGGCATCGGAGAATTTGGCACCGATCCGCGCCGCCTGCTTGGTCAGGCCGCCCAGCAGCACGCCCCATCCGCCTTTCGTGACGTTGACGAACTTACCGTCAATGCGGAAGACCGTAGCCGGGTTTGGCTCGCGC
Source organism: uncultured Acetobacteraceae bacterium (assembly GCA_964242565.1). GTDB lineage: Bacteria > Pseudomonadota > Alphaproteobacteria > Acetobacterales > Acetobacteraceae > Lichenicoccus. The sequence continues at coordinate 12,497 of CAXTCT010000034.1, forward strand.
ACATCCAGCGGCACGTCCAGCGCGGCGAAGGTTTCCTCGAATAATCCACCTTTTTCGATCGCGATGGCGCCGATATTGACGGTAAAGCCCTCGATCTGCTCGCTGGACGCCCGGCCGCCAAGCCTGTCGGCGGCTTCCACGACGAGAACCTTACGTCCCGCCGCCACCAGCCGAGCCGCGGCGGTCAGGCCACCGGCCCCGGCCCCGATGACGATAGTGTCGAAACGGTCAAAATCAGTCGGTATTTCGGGCGGCATGTCGGGCATCGTTATCGCTTTCGCATCAATGGTTGGATAGCCGCGCGGCCTCGGGCGTCCGCAGGGACAGGCCAAGTGCCACGCGCCGGCTGAGCCAGGGACTGGGCCGGTACCGAGGGTCGCCGGTCGCGGCCTGGATATTCTGTAGGATCGTCATCACGTGGGCCGCACCGATCTGGTCGCCCCACTCCAACGGACCCTTCGGATAATTCAACGCGAGCCGCACGGCGGCTTCGATGTCGTCCACGGTGGCGATCCGGCACTGCGCGATATGACAGGCAACGTTGACGACCATCGCCAGCACGCGCTGCACGATGAAGCCGGGACTGTCGTTGATCACCGTCACCGCCACCCCGTCGCTGGCCAGCAAGGCGTGGGCGGTGTCGCGCATCGCGGGTGTCGTCACCGCGGTCAGCATGGCCGTCCGCCGCCGGTCGGCCGGC
>CAXTCT010000035.1:0-13168 GCA_964242565.1 uncultured Acetobacteraceae bacterium
CCGGTGGAGGATGTCAATTTCTAGGCACGGCAGCAACCGCCCAGGTGGTGGCCGATCTGCGCGCGGCCGGCCCGCATGCCCTGGTCCATGCGGGACCCGACCTTCCGGCCGAAGCGCATGCCCTGGTGCACCGGATCAACGAGCGCCTCGGCGGCCGGGGCACCACCTACGAGCTGATCGAGCCGGTTGCCTGGCGGCCGGAAGACGAGGCTGCGGGTATGGCAGCCCTCCTGGAGGACATGCAGGCCGGCAAGGTGGAAACCCTGCTGATCCTGGATGGCAACCCGCTCTATGCCGCGCCGGGGTTCCAGAAGGCGCTGCGCCGGGTTCCGTTCAGCCTCTACAGCGCCGCCGCCGCCGACGAGACGGCCTTTGCGACGAGCTGGTATGTGCCGCAGACCCATCTGTTCGAAGCCTGGGGCGATGCGCGCGCCCATGACGGCACCGTCAGCATCCAGCAGCCGCAGGCGCTGCCGCTATATGGCGGACACAGCCCGTTCGAGGTGCTGGCGCTGCTCGACGACGGCGTCCCGGTCAAGAGCCTCGATCTGGTCAGGCAGACCTGGCGCGCCCGGCTCGATGACGAGGCCTGGCAGGACGCGCTGGCGAACGGGGTCATCCCCGGCACCGCAAGCCGGGCGGTCGATGTGGCTGTCCGGTCCGGTTCCGCTCCGCCGGCCCTGCCTGCACCCACGGTGCAGGAACTGACCCTGCTGATCCGCGCCGACCCGAACCTGGTCGACGGCCGGCACGCCAACAACCCCTGGCTTCAGGAACTGCCCCGCCCGCTGGGCAAGGTGGTCTGGGACAATCCGGTGCTGCTCGCACCGGGCACCGCCCGGCGGCTGGGCCTCGAGAATGGCGATGAGGTATCCCTCCGGATGGGCGCAGCAGGCATCACCGCTCCGGTCTGGACGCTGCCGGGTCAGGCCGAGGATTGCGTCCTGGTCTGGCTGGGCGGCGGCCGCACCCGCGCCGGCGAGGTCGGCAACGGGGTTGGCACGGACGTGACCGGACTGCGCGGCGTCGAGGCGAGCCCCGTGCTGCGCAAGACCGGCAACCGCCTCCGGGTCGCCAGCACCGATCACCACAACATGCTGGAGGTCGACCGGGAAACGGTCGATGCCGTGGTGCGTCATGGGACGCTCGCCGACTTCGCCGCGAACCGTGAGTTCCTGCACGGATCCGCCGACAACCCGTCGATCTACCACCGGCCGCAGACCGATGGGGTCGCCTGGGGCATGAGCGTCGACCTCAATGCCTGCATCGGCTGCAACGCCTGCGTCATCGCCTGCCAGGCCGAGAATAATGTGCCGGTGGTCGGCAAGGAGCAGGTGCTGATCGGACGCGAGATGCACTGGCTGCGGATCGACCGCTACTATGAGGGCCCGGAGGAAAACCCGGACAGCTACCTGCAGCCGATGCTGTGCATGCATTGCGAGGATGCGCCCTGCGAGCCGGTCTGCCCGGTGGAGGCCTCGATCCATGACAGCGAAGGCCTCAATCTGCAGGTCTATAACCGCTGCATCGGCACCCGCTTCTGTTCCAATAATTGCCCCTACAAGGTGCGCCGCTTCAATTTCGGCGCCTGGGCCGCGGAGGAACACCGGCCCGAGATCGCCCGCAATCCTGGCGTGACCGTGCGCAGCCGCGGCGTCATGGAGAAATGCACTTTCTGCGTCCAGAAGATCGCCCAGGCGCGCATCGAGCATGACCGCGACGGCAAGCCCGAGCAGGTCGTAACCGCCTGCCAGTCCGCCTGCCCGACCAACGTGTTCAGCTTCGGCAACATCAACGACCCGCAAAGCGACGTGACCCGGCGCAAGCAGAGCCCGCTCGACTACACGCTGCTGGCGGACCAGAACACACACCCGCGCCTGACATACGAGGCAAGGATCACCAACCGGAACCCGGACATCGAGGCATGAGCGACGCGTCGGCAGATCGTTTTCCGACGGTCGATCCGCGCACGACGATCGGACGGATGACCGACCGCGTCAGTGGCGTGCCGCTGGACGACCGCTCCTGGCGCTGGTGGTGGATGGTGTTCCTGCCCTCGTTCGGGCTGCTGGGGCTTGGCGTGATTGGCGTCGCCTGGGCCTTCTATCGCGGCATCCGCGTCTGGGGAAATGACTGGCCGGTGATGTGGGGCTTTCCGATCCTGGCCTATGTCTGGTGGATCGCCATCGCCTCCGGCGGCACCTTCGTCTCGGCCTTCTTCTTCCTGGTGCGGGTCGAGTGGCGGACCTCGATCAACCGCATGGCGGAGACCATGACGCTGTTCGCGGCCGCCAGCGCCGGCATCTATCCGATCCTGCATCTCGGCCGGCCCTATTTCGCCTACTGGCTGTTCCCCTACCCGAACACCATGACGCTGTGGCCGCAATGGAAATCGCCATTGGTGTGGGATTTCATGGCGCTGTTCACCTATGTCATCGCCTCGATCCTGTTCTGGTATCTCGGCGCCATGCCGGATTTCGCGACCATGCGCGACCGTGCGCGCGGCCGGCCGGCGCAGATGCTCTACGGCTTTCTGGCGATGGGCTTTCGCGGCAGCGCCGGGCAATGGCGCCACCAGCAGGCAACCTACGGCGTGCTCGCCGCCATCATGGCGCCGCTCGTCGTCTCGGTGCATTCGGTGGTCGGCCTGGATTTCGCGGGGGCCGCGACCTCCGGCTGGCACTCGACCGAATATCCGCCCTTCTTCGTGTTCGGGGCGCTCTGGTCGGGCCTGGCCACGGTCATGCTGCTCCTGCTGAGCCTGCGCGGGCCGCTCGGCCTCAAGCCGTTCATCACCGAGCAGCATATCCGGGTGCTCGCCAAGCTGATGCTGACCAGCAGCCTGTGCATGTCCTACGCCTACGTGTTCGACGCGTTCGAGCCCTTCTACAGCGGTGAGAATACCGAGCGGATACAGTTCCTCAATCGTATTTCCGGGAATTATGCCGGCGTGTATTGGGGCATGATCGCCTGCAACTGCGTCTTTCCGCTGGTGCTCTGCTTCCGGCGGGTAAGGGCCAGCCATTTCATGCTGGTCCTGGTCTGCATTTCCTCGATTGTCGGCATGTGGCTTGAACGGTTCAACATCGTGGAGCTGTCCCTGCAGCGCACGAGCCTGCCTTCCGCCTGGGGTAGCTACAGCCCCACCATCTGGGACTGGATGGTCTTCGGCGGCACCATCGGACTGTTCCTCACCGGCCTGCTGCTCGCCGTGCGCTTGCTTCCGATCGTCTCGATGTACGAAATGCGTGAACTGCTCGAGAAAAAGGGGCAGGAATGATCGTTGCCTTGTTCCGACACGAAGCCGATCTTGTGCAGGCGTTGACGCGGCTGCGTGCGGACCGGATCGATCCAATCGAGACCTACACTCCCATGCCGCTGGAAGGCGAGGACCGCGCCTCGCCGATCCCGGTCATCATCCTGCTGGCCGGATTGCTGGGCGCCGCCGCCAGCTTTGGGTTGCAGACCTATTCCTTCACGGTGGCCTATCGGTTCCATATCGGCGGCCGCCCCGATTTTGCCTGGGCGTCGTTCATTCCCAATATTTTCGAGAATGCGGTGCTGGTCGCGATCGTAGTCGGGTTCCTGGCCTTCATGATTATCAATCGCATGCCACAGCTATATGATCCGGTCGACGAGGCGGATCTGATGCGCCGCGCCAGCGTTGACGGTTGGGTGCTGGCCGTGCGCAGCAAGGAACCCGCCATGCTGGAACGGGCGCGTGACCTGCTACGCGAACTGGGGCCGGACAGGATCGAGGAGGTGGCGCCATGAGAAGGCGCGTCGCATCCCACCTGCTGCTGTCATGCCTCGCCCTCGGTGGATGCGACAACATGATCCATCAGCCCAAGAAGAATCCGTATGCCGATTCGCGCGTCGGGCCTGGCAAAATTCCCGCCGGCATCATCGATTATCATGCAAGTCGTGTGGCGCCCCCTCCCGTCACGCTGGCGCTGATCGAGCGCGGGCAGGAACGGTTCCGGATCTACTGCACGCCGTGTCATTCCGAGATTGGCGATGGTCATGGCATGATCGTGCAGCGCGGATTTCCCGCACCCCCCTCGTATCATATCGCCCGTCTACGTGAGGCGCCGGTGCAGCATTTCTACGACGTCATTACCAACGGGTATGGTGCGATGTATTCCTTTGCATATCGCGTGCAGCCCGCCGACCGCTGGGCTATCGCCGCCTATATCCGCGCCTTGCAGCGCAGCCAGAACGCGACCCTCGCCGACCTCACACCAGGCCAGAAAGCCACCCTGCAATGAATCGCGGGGAACGGGTCATCTGGGGTATCGGCGCGGCCGGACTGCTGCTTGCCGGTCTGGGCTGGATTCTGGACGCTTCCCGCTTCCATGCCGGCTGGCTGGCGGCACTGGCTCTGTTCATCGGCTGGCCGCTTGGCAGCATGGCGCTGCTCCTGGTGCATTCCCTGACCGGCGGTCGCTGGGGTGCGGCGCTGCGCCCCGCCCTGGTCACCGGTGTCTGCGCGCTGCCGTTGCTGTTGCCGGCGCTGCTGCCCTTGCTTCTCGGCCTGCCGGATCTCTATGCCTGGGCGCGGCCCGGCATGCATTTCCCTAACCATTTTTATCTGAACGTGCCGTTCTTCATCGCGCGGATCGTGATCTATCTGCTTGTCTGGTTCGGCCTTGGCGGCCTGATCCTGCGCGGCGGCGTGCTCGCCCGGATCGCACCCGCCGGCTTGTTCGCGCTGGCCATCACCACCAGTTTCGCCGCCATCGACACCACCATGTCGCTCGACCCGCACTTCACCTCGTCCATCTACGGCATGATCAACGCGGCCAGCATGGTGCTGCTGGCCTTGTCGATGGCCATCCTGCTGAGCGCCGGCGCAATGGCGGCGGCGCAACGCGCCGATCTCGGCAAGCTGCTGCTCGCCCTGGTGATCTTGTGGATCTATCTCGATTTTATGCAATTACTGATCGTCTGGCAGTCCGACCTGCCCAAGGACGCGTCCTGGTACCTGGTTCATTATCGCGGCGTATGGGGCGCCTTGCGCGGGCTTACCATCTTCGGTCATTTCATCCTTCCCGCGGCCTTGCTGCTTTCGCCGCGGATGCAGCGGTCGCGTCTTGTCATTGTTGCCGTGGCCGGACTGCTGGTGGCACTGGAAATGCTGCAATCATGGTGGATGGTGCTGCCATCGCAAGGCCGGCAGATCGGCTGGATCGACCTTGCCTGCATGGTCGGACTGGGCGCAGCCGCGCTCGGGTTCGCCAACCGGACAGCGCGTCGGCCCCTGGCAGGCCGTGTCAGCCATGTCTGAGCGCTCCACCGACCGCGGTGCCAACTTGGCTGTCGATCGGGCGCTGCGCCCGGTGCTGCGGGAACGTAGCGATGTTCGCCTCAAATCCATGTTGGCCCTGTTCGCGCTGATCGGCACGAGCCTGCTGTTGATGCTCGGCATCGCCTACCTGACCTTCCCCCGCGAGATCCAGGACCGGCGGTTTGCCCTGCCGATGCCGCATTATCCAGCGCCGGTGCTGCAGCCCAGCCCGCGCGTCGACATGTCAATCTTCTACGCGGAGGAAATGCGACAGCTCGACAGCGCCGGCTGGATGGACCGCAGCGCGGGCAAGCTGCACATCCCGATCGATCAGGCCATGCGTGCGGTGGCAGCCGAAAATATTCCAGGCTGGCCGACCGGGCGCGAGGAGCGGCAATGAGGCTGATTCCGCTGGCGGTCCTGCTCGCGCTGCTTTCGCTGCCTTGCGTCCCGGCGCGGGCAGACGACGATCCTGCCGCCTTCTCGTGGCAACAGCATCCCGGCGCCAGGCTGCCGCTCACCGCTTCGCTACACGACGAGACCGGCCAAACCATCCAGCTCGGCAGCATTTTCGGCCGGACGCCGGTCATCCTCGAACTCGGCTATTATCACTGCCCATCCCTTTGCGGGGTGGTGCGGTCGGATCTGGTCAACGCGCTGCAGAACAGCAACCTCGTATCCGGCGCGGATTACAGGCTCGTATCGCTCTCCATCGATCCAACCGAGACCGCGTTGGACGCCGCACAAGCAAAGGCCGCCGATCTTGCCGCGACCGCCGGGACCAATGCGGCAGGCTGGCATTACTGGACCGGGCCGGCCAGTTCGGTCGCGGCGGTGGCCCGCGCCGTCGGCTTCCGCGATCGCTACGACATCCGTTTCAAACAATTCATGCATCCGGCCGGCATCGTGGTGTTGACCGCGGACGGCGTCGTCAGCAGCTACCTGCTCGGCGTGGGCTATTCCAGCGGCGATCTGCGCGCGGCCGTCCTGTGGGCCGGCCAGGGTGGCATCGCACAGGCGTCGTTGCCGGTGCTGCTGCTGTGTTTCCATTATGACCCGGCGACCGGACGCTACAGTCTGGCCATCGAGAAACTGCTCCGGTTGATGGCCGTCCTTACCGTCGTGACCCTGGGCGGCCTGCTGATCCTGCTGCACCGGCATCAACCCGGAAGGCCGACATGAGCCTGCTTCCCGAAGCTTCCCGCCTCGCCTCCGAAGTGGACTGGCTGATCGCAAGCCTGCTCGGCATATCCCTGCTGGTTCTGTTCCTCGTGCTCGGGCTGATGTTCATTTACGTGGTGCGCTACAGACAAGGCAGCATGCTTGATCGTGGCAAGCAGGCCGAGAAGACCTGGCGCATCGAGATCGGATGGACCGCGGCCACTCTGGCCGGCTTCTTTGGCCTGTTCATCTGGGGCGCCAGCCTGTTCGTGCGCATCTACACCCCCAGAAGCGATCCGCTGACGATCAACGTGATCGGCAAGCAGTGGATGTGGAAGATCGAATATCCTGGCGGACAGCGGGAAATCAATCAGCTTCATGTTCCCATGGGACGCAACGTGCAGCTTCTGCTCACCAGCGAGGACGTCATTCATGATTTCGGCCTGCCTGAATTTCGCCTCAAGCGGGACGTCATCCCGGGCCGCTACGAGGCGCTCTGGCTGCAGCCGACCCGGCCCGGAACCTATCACCTGTTCTGCGACCAGTTCTGCGGAACCGATCACGCCGCGATGATAGGCAGCGTCACGGTCATGACGCCGCACGACTACCAGCGATGGCTCGAAGAGAACGGCACCAGCACGGGCCTGATCGCGGAAGGCCAGGCGTTGTTCATCCGCAACGGTTGCAGTGGCTGCCACCAGAACGGCTTGTCCGGCGGCGGCGGCACCGTGCGCGCACCGTCTCTGAACGGGCTTTACATGAGCCCGGTGCCCTTGTCCGACGGCAGCACCGTCATGGCCGACGACCGCTACATTCACGACTCCATTCTTTATCCGAATGAGCAGATCGTGGCGAGCTATGCACCGGTGATGCCGTCTTTCGACAAGGTCGTCGGCGAGGAGGATTTGATGAAGATCATCGCCTACATCAAGTCGCTCGCGCCACGCGTCGTGCAGGGAGGCGACCAATGAGCGCCGCCGTTGGACAGGACGCCGGACAGTCCCTTGTCAGCCTCGATGCCACGCACGAGAACTACCTTACCGAAGAGAAGACGATCCGGTCGTGGTTGCTGACCACCGACCACAAGCGGATCGCGCTGCTCTATCTGGCCTCCCTGACCGCGTTCTTCTTTCTGGGCGGCGCCGCCGCGGCGCTGATGCGACTCAACCTGATGTCGCCGAATGGTCTGATCGTCGACCATGAGATGTACAACCGCCTGTTCACCGCCCATGGCGTGATCATGGTCTGGTTCTTTCTCGTGCCGGCTATCCCGGTCACGCTCGGTAATTTCGTGACGCCGCTGATGCTTGGCGCACGGGACCTGGCTTTCCCGAAAGTCAACATCATCAGCTGGTATCTGTTCATGGCGGGCGGGCTTCTCGCCCTTTGGGGGCTTGCCGCGGGCGGCGTGGACACCGGCTGGACCTTCTACACCCCGCTCTCCACCAACTACGCCAAGGGATACCTGACGCTGGTGTGCTGCGGCATCATCCTGTCGGGATATTCCTCGATCGCGACCGGCCTCAACTTCATCGTGACGATCCACAAGCTGCGGCCGCCGGGCATGGGATGGTATCGTCTTCCGCTGTTCCTGTGGTCACTCTATGCCACCTCGGTCATCTATGTGCTGGCGACGCCGGTGCTCACGATGGCCATGATGCTGATCCTGTTCGAGCGGATCTTCCGGGTTGGGTTGTTCGACCCGGCACTCGGCGGCGACCCGATCCTGTTCCAGCACCTGTTCTGGTTCTACTCGCATCCGGCGGTCTACATCATGATCCTGCCGGGTTTCGGGGTGGTCAGCGAAGTGATCACGGCGTTCTCGGGCAAGAGCGTGTTCGGCTATAAATTCATTGCCTGGTCCTCGATCTCGATCGCGATTATCAGCTTCTTCGTGTGGGGCCACCACATGTTCGTCGCCGGGACATCGCTCTATTCCAGCGTCGCCTTCTCGCTGCTGTCCTTCATGGTTTCCGTGCCCTCCGCCATCAAGGTGTTCAACTGGCTGGGAACGCTGCAGAAGGGATTCATCCGCTTCAACGCGCCAATGCTTTACATTCTCGGCTTCATCGGCCTGTTCACCATCGGCGGCCTGACCGGCCTGTTCGTGGCCTCGCTTGGCGCCGACGTGCATCTGCACGACACCTATTTCGTGGTCGCGCATTTTCATTACATCATGGTGGGCGCCATGGTCTCGGCTTTCTTCGGCGGCCTGCATTACTGGTGGCCCAAGATCACGGGGCGCATGTATCCGGAGATATGGGGCCAGATTGCCGCCGCGATGATCTTTGTCGGGTTCAATCTCACATTCTTCCCGCAATTCATCCTCGGCTACGAAGGCATGCCGAGGCGCTACGGCACCTACGCGCCGGAATTCCATGTCCTGAACGTGTTGTCCTCGACCGGAGCCGTGATGCTCGCGATCGCCTACCTCATGCCGCTGGTTTATCTTACCTGGTCGCTCTTCTTCGGCAGGACAGCTCCGTCCAATCCTTGGGCTGCGACCGGGCTGGAATGGCAGACCTCCTCGCCGCCGAGGACGGAGAATTTTTCGTCGACGCCCGTCGTCACCTATCCGCCCTATTATTATCCCAAGCCGGAAGAGCGGCAGCATGTTTGATTTGCGCGAACGCCGCCAAGGGCTGGCCGTAAGGTTGGCCCTGCTGATGTCGGCCTTTGGGCTGATTGCCGGTTTTGGTCTGGCACGGTTGCGGCACCTCGTCCAGGCGCCATCCGCGCGGTCAGCCAAGGCGGCCTTATCGGGGCCTCCATTGCTGTCGGGCAGCGAAACGCGCGCCCTGGCCCTGGAAGGTATGTGGCCTGGCGAGCCGGGAACCGGCGGTTACTTCGGCGCGTGGAAGCGGACGCGGGACAATGCCGAGACGGTGCGGCATATTGCCTTCCAGTACGCCGACATGCCGCACCAGTCCGAGACGGCGCTGAACGGCATGTGGCTGTTTTTGGCCAGCGAATTGCTGTTCTTCGGCGGCCTTTTCCTGCTCTACATGATTTACCGCTTCATGCACCCGGCCGGCATCGCGGAAGGCTCCCGACACACCGAACTGCTTATCGGCACGATCAACACCATCTTGCTGGCGACCAGCAGCGCCACGTTCGCCTACGGCCTGGGCTGCGCCAGACAGGGGCGAAACCGGCTGCTGTTCTGGGCATGCATCGCAACAATGACGATCGGCATCGCTTTCCTGATGCTCAAGATGTTCGAGTGGAAGGACGATCTTGAAAAGAATCTTTTTCCAGGCCCCCATTTCTCGATCCATGGGCCGAATAGCGGCGGCGCGCAGCTCTTCTGGAGCTTCTACTGGATGTCGACGGTGCTGCACGGCATGCACATGGTCGTCGGCATCGGCTTGATAGCCTGGATCGCCTCGACCGCGCGGGCGCGCCGTTACTCATCAAGCTATCATACACCGGTTGAGGTGGTCGGCCTCTACTGGAGTTTCGTGGACATGGTCTGGATGGTTCTATATCCGACGATCTATCTGGCCGGGCGGATCGGGAGTTGAAAGCCAGACCGGTCTTGATTGTCTGGCTGCTGCTCATGCTTCTGCTTGGCGTGGAGCTTCTGGCGGCATGGATGCCCGGCGGCAGCTTTCTTGCTCCCTTCGTGGGTATCGGCATGGCAATTCTTGTGGCCATGACCTTCATGGGACTTCCGGGGACGCCCGGGGTAGGCGCGATCTTTGCCGTGGCTGGGATATTCTGGCTATGCGTCCTGATGGGGCTCGGAAGCCTCGACTCCGCCACCCGGCACGATGTTCCGGTCTCGGTGCGTACAGAACCTTGAGACGGAGAGTTGTCCGGCCTGCAGGCCGCTTCGCCGGAGCGACCGCTGCCGCCGACCGAGCAAGATGCGGCCGGTGAAGCGACGTCAGCGCCAGGTGATTTCGACGCGCCTGTTTTCTGCCTCCGACACCCCTCGCGCGGTCTGTATTGCCGGGTTGGTCTCACCCTTGGCTAAAATCTGAGTGCGCTCGGCCGGGATGCCGCGCGCCATCAAGCCGTCGCCTACCGCAAGTGCCCGCTTCAAGGAGAGCAGCAGGTTTTCCTTTGGCGAGCCGACCGCATCGGCGCTGCCGCTCACGATCATGATGATCGGACGTCCTTCCCGATAGAGCCGGGACGCCTTGTCGAGCAGGGCTTCGTGATGAGCGTCCAGGCTGGCGCTTCCTGTGCCGAACAGGAAAACGAGCTTGCCTTTCGGCTGTGCTCCCTCCGCGTCGCCGCCGGGCGCTGCGGCTGTCACAGTGGTAGCTGGATGGACAGGCGCGGGTGCGGTCTGTTGAGCGTCCGCATTGGCGACTCCTCCAAGCAGGACAGCAGCAAGGAGGCAGATCTTGGGAAATTCGGGCATGGTGATCTCTCCGATGAGGGGGTAGCCGGCGGCCGATCGAAGCGCGAGGCATATTTGGGCTCAAGGCCGATGCCGCCGCAAGAGAGCAGTGGTCTGCGGCTCGTGCATCGAGCGACAGGCTTGCACGACGCGGCCTGAACCTAATCCAGCCATCGGTAAGATCGTGGCGCAGTGCGACTAGGATGTCGTCCCCGGGCGCGACCTTGCCGCTGAACAGCACAACGCCCATGACGCCAATCCTGCGGAACAAGCCGCCGTCAGCGTCATGGTCCGGCAGCGCCGCGAGCCATACCGCTCGGCAGGGACCATCGCTCCCGGATTACGTCCGGCCCACGGTCGATATCCTGTGCTTCAGGCAGTTCGCGAACATGCCTGAAATACCAGGCGCCTACTGCAGGCTGCGGTTCGGCGCGTCGTCATTGATCGGGCCCGAAGCGAGATCGCTTCCGGGTATTTCGGCAACTTCCGTCTCGCGCGTGCGCAGGTCGCTCGGCGCGCTGTTGCCGGCAAAAGGCAGGGCGGCATCGCTGCGCGCGGTCACGATACGTCCGCTATGATCTGCCCGCGGATAGATGAAGCCGTAGGTAGGATAGATGCTGCCGTAGGTGCCGGCATGATTGATGGCGACGCGAACCGCGCTCCAGTCGTTGTTCTGCGACACGTCGATTACCGTCACATCGCGACTGATCCCGTTCGCATGCCAGTGCGACTGGTCGATCTGGATGGTGCGGCTGTCGGTGATCTGCGCCACGACAGCGACATGACCAAGACGCATGCGGCTGTTGGCCCGGAAATTCAGCACGCTGCCGACCTCGGGAGCGGTTCCACGGGCATAAACGCCCTCGGCTTTCTGCCACCAGTTTACCGCATTGCCGGTGAGCACCACGTCGGATGCGGCGCGGGCAAAGGCGACACATTGTATCACGTGTCCCGCCGCTGCCAGTTTCGCGCGATGATTGCGAAGATGATGATGGCTGAGGGCTTGAGCGTGGTTGGTTCCGGCGAGGCTGAAGGCCAGGGTCGCGGCCAAAGCCGCCTTGATCAGTCCCGCTGGCCTCATTAGCCGTATCCCATCCATAGTCACCGTCTCGTGACGGGCTGGTAGCAATCAATTTGCAACCCTGACAAGATGAAGACGCCGGCCTGCGTAGGCCCCGTTGAAATTACACAAAAACCGGCCGGCTCAGGACATTATTTTAGGACTAAAAACCTTTCGTGCTCGTGGCATGGGGCGATTTGAGCGATGATGCGAAGCACCGCCCAGGGAATCGGAGTGGGTGTCCGTGACGTTATCGGAGCGGAATGTTGCCGAACGGCACTGGATTGTAGCAAATTGCCGTAAAAAGATGGGGCATTATTTTGTCGTGATGAGCATGATCTCGACCAGCATCCGGGGATCGGCCAACACCGCCTGCACACAGGCTCGTGCAGGCGCGCCGCCCGGTGGCAACCAGGCTGTCCAGACCCCATTCAACGCGTCGCGGTCCTTGATGTCCTTCAGCCAGATCTGGGCCTGCAGCAGCCGCGTCTTGTCGGTGCCATGCTCCTCGAGCAGGACGTCGATCTGGTCGAGAATATCCGCAGTCTGCGCCGTCACGTCGGCATCCAGATCGCGCGCGACCACGCCCTGGGTGAAGATAAAGCCGTGATATTCCACGACCCGTGACAGGATCGGGTTAGGCTCGTTGCGAATGATCTTGCTCATGGACATGGTTCCCTTGGATTGGCCAGGGTATCTGCTCAACCCGCGCGGCCGGGTCAACCGCCTGCTTACAGCATGGCATAGGCGGCGAGGCGATCGGGCGTGTCGAAATCCTCCAGCACACCAGGGTCGTCGACCGCTACGTCGCGCACGCCGGCCGCATGGCATTTCAGCAGGAGACGGCCGCCGCGATCTCCCGATAGCGCCCGCAGGGCATCGAACATGGAGCGGTTCCAGAGCACCGGGTTGCCCCTTTGGCCGCCCGCCACGGGAACGCAGGCGACGGCGTGGGCATCGCCGGACATCTGGTCGAGAAGCCGGTCGCAGGTTTGCGGACGCACCAGCGGCATGTCGCCGAGGCAGACCAGCGCGCCATCGGAACCATGCCTGATGGCCTGAAGGACGCCGTGCCGCAGGCTTGCCGACAAGCCCTCGCCGTGATCCTCGGCCAAGGTCACCGAAAGCCGCCCGCCGCCGTCCGCAAGCGCGGCGCCGCCATCAAGCGCCGCCATCAAGGCCGCAGCATCATGACCGAGCACGATGATCACATTCTCCACACGGCTCCGCAGCACGGCGTTGACGGTCCGCACGATCATGAATTGTCCGCTCCGGTCCCGTGCCAGCAGCTTGTTGGCGCCACCGGCGC
>CAXTCT010000036.1:0-12763 GCA_964242565.1 uncultured Acetobacteraceae bacterium
GATCATCAGATGGAACAGGCCGGCGGTCAGCCACAGGGTCGTCACCCGGTGGCGGATGATGAGGTCGGCGATGGCGTCGATCGAGAGCGGGCCACCCGGCGTGAGGACGAGCCGCGCGCCGTTGAGAAGGGCGCCCCAGATCTCGAAGCTGGAGGCGTCGAAGGCCAGAGGGGCGAGTTGGAGGAAAGTCTCGTCGGACCCGAAGCGCGCATAATCCGTGTCGATGACCAGTCGCAGAACCGCGCGATGCGGCACCGCGACCCCCTTCAGACGGCCGGTCGAGCCGGACGTGTAGAGGATATAGGCAATGTCGGTCGGGGCGATATCGGTTGGGGCGATATCGGTTGGGGCGATGTCGGTTGGGGCGATATCGGGCGCGACGATGCCGGCCGGCGACCGGGGGCTCGGCAAATCCGGGCTTTGCGCCGCAGGCGACGAGGACGACCAGATGAGGGTCGGCACGGTCCAGAACGCCGCATCGCCGGCAGCGCCGTCGGTCAGCATCGCCGCGATGCCGCTATCCTCGGCGATGAAGGACAGCAGCAGCCTGGGCTGGGCGAGATCGAAGGGAACGTAGGCGCTTCCGGTTTTCAGGATGGCAATGATGCCGACGATCTGTCCGATCGGATCGGTCATGCATAATCCGACCCGTGAGCGAGGCGGGATGCCGTGATCGCGCATCCTGCGCGCAAGTCCGGAGGACATCGTGTCGAGCTGTGCGTAGGAGACGGAAATTTCGCCATGGCGCAACGCCGTCGCCGCGGGACGAAGCCTGACCTGCCGTGTCAACGCGTCGGTGAGGGTCGAGACGTCGAATTGCACAAACGAAACCCTACGTGACCGGAGACGCCAAAACCAAGACGGAATGCAACATCGGCAAAAGCTGTTGCAGCAGTCGCGCGGCCGAAAATGAACAAAAGCCGGTTACCGCCTGGAGGGATACGACTGGATAGCGAAGCCAGGGCGACATCGGACTCAGCGACCGGAATATGGAAATCTGGGTTCTCGAATTTGAGCGACTAGGTTGCGATCCTGGGGTTCGCCATTGCTAACAGAATCGCATCGGCTTGCAACCCATTACGGTAATTTTACATCAATGCACCAGCCGCCAGCCGTTTCCAAATTAGAATGACTGAACAAACAACAATCGTTCGCGCCGTACGGGAGCTCAACGGGCAGGAGTCGCATAAGTTTCTTGCGAGGCAGGTAATGCGTAAGCCACCGGCCAGCCGGATCGTCGCTCTCGTCCCGCGTTGCATCGGCCGTTGCCGGGCCAGGCAACCCAGAACATCCTGTTAGCGGCCATGGCTGGCGCCGGATGCCAGGGATATCATTGTTGTCGCGGGCTCGTTGTCGGGAGTCCGTGGCTTCGTTCGGCAAGTTTCCCGGTTGAGGTCGAGCCGGCCGACATACTCTTGATGCCGGGCGATAGGATACTCCGGACCACAGGAACAACTCGAAATCGCAGACGGCCTCATCCATGTCCGGCGGCATCGTGACCGTTCGCGCGCTTTCTCGCGATACGCGACAATGTCGCTTCGTCGTCGAATTCTTCAGCGCAACAAACCGATGTTTGGGTTCAACCATCAGGTCGCGAAATCCGGCGGCCACCGGCCCGAACGAGGGTTCTGCTCAGCAGCATGACCATGTCCCTTGATCGACGCGGCGCGAATGCCAGCAGAACCATCCCGTAAGTCGCCGCCGCCAGAACCCCTTCGATAAGCAGGCAAGCGATAGCCGGCGCGTGGGCGGGCAACAGATGGTTCTCCGCTGTCATGACAACCATGCGAGCGGCAATTCCTGCCGAGATCGGCAGGATCAGGGTGAACAGGAGGGGTGCTACCGGATGCTGCAGGGCGGAGCGGATGAAGGGAGCCATGAACAGGATTGCAAGGAGGCTTCGGGCAACCAGCGTTCCCCCGAGAAAAGTCAGGCCGAAGGGCACCGCCAGATAGGCTACCAGCCCGGTCGTCAGGGCGTTGACGCTGGAGATCAGCAGCATCTGTCCGCTGCGGCCGCAGGATATCAGCAGCGGCCGGACGAAGGCGGAAACGACGATGGACGGGCCCAGCCACGAGAGCACGGCAAAGACCCGCGCCGACGGCTGCAGGTGCAACCCGAACATGCAGTCGACGAGCGGGCGGGAGGCCGCACCGGCGACGGCGAAGCAGCCGACGACCAGGAGCGCCATCACGTTCATGATCCTCAGCATCACGTCGTAGCGACGCGCGGGCTCGTCGCGCATCGAGACGAACAGCGGCAGGAAGATCCGGCTGATCGAAGTGACCACGACTTCCTGCAGCACTTCGACCAGCCGCTGGGCCACGCGCAGATAACCGAGCGAGACCACATCCAGACGCAGGCCAGCCACCAGCGCGAATCCGGTTCTCGAGAGATAATCGACAAGATTGGAGCCGATCAGGGGCAGGGAGAAGCGCACGGCGGCGAGGATGTCGCCCGGTGCGACGCGCATTCCGGGGACCCACCGCGTCACCCACGCCAACGCCAGCACGAAGCAGCCGACGCCGGCAAGCCGCTGCACAACGAGGGCGAGCACGCCCGATCCGTCGAGGGCAAACGGCAATGCCGCCAGCGCGCCCACGATGGTGGCGGCCAGCGACATCACGCCCGTCGTGCGATAGCGGAAGTCACGGCTCAGCGTGGCGAGGGGAACCACGACCAGCACGTTCATGAGGATGATGGCCGATAGCGACCGCATCACCCATACCAGTCTCGGCTCGCTATAGAGGCGGCTCGCGACCGGGGCCAGGCTCCAGAGCAGGATCGCCAGCGTTCCGGCAACCAGGAAATGAGCCCAGAAGGAAGCGGCCTCCGCACGAGGATCGCGCGCCTTCGAGGCGATGACACGCTCGGCGACCCCAGCCACCGCGATCGTGTTCGCCAGTTCGACGAGCATGGATCCGATGGCCACCAGCCCGACGTCGCCCACCGGCACGAAATGCAGAATGATCGCGAAGATGGCGAAGCCGACGGCCCGCTCGGCGCCGGTGGCACCGAAGGACCAGAACGCGCCGGCGGCCGCGCGTCGCTCGACGCTCATGTCTCGATACCCAGCGGAGCCACTCCACGAAAAGCCGGCATGCGGATTGGACAAAGTCATGGCGAGGCCCGGGCGGGATGCTGCGCGGGGGATGCTTATCCGTGATGGGCTGGCCAGCCGGAACTGACCCGTCCGGCCTGACCATGCCGCGATGATCAGGCGGCAGGCGGCCTGGAGCGCCAGACCAGCTTGACGCTGTCGACGAGGACCGGCGGCAGGACATACCTGGCCTTGCGGATCAATCTCCTGCGTAGCGAATCCTGCTCCTCGACGGGATTGAGGAAGCGGGTGCCGATACGCTCCATCGGCGTCGGGTCGGGGCGGCCGTTGGTGTAGAAATAGCCCGCAACGGAGCGCCGGGTCCGACCGTCGGGGGTATCGACCGGGTCAGGATGGCCATGCAGGCTATGGGCAGTGTGCGCGAACAGGATCGAGCGGCCAAACACCGGGACGATCTTCTTGATGCAGGCGCTGGATGTCCAGAGTTCGAGGGAACCGCCCCATTTCTCCTGCCAATCCTTGTTGAGATAGGTGATGAAGACCAGGCGGTTGTCGAGTTGCGTGTCCACGTGCCGGGTGAAATCGATGTGAATGGCGAATTTACCACCCACCGGAATTTCATGCAGCCCGCCGCCACGCAGCATCGGGTCGGGCATCAGCGCCTGGATGCCGGTGACCGCACTGAGGAACTGGGTGAATTTCGCGCGGTGCAGGATATCGAAATAGGCTTGGCTGGCCTCGCCGAGCTGTGCGTTCGGCCGCGTGCCGAGCTTTATCTCGTTCGCGTTGTTGTAGCTGATCCAGTCGCTGTCGCGCATGTCCTGGTAGTCCAGCAGGATGCGCTCGAGCAGGTCGGGCGAAAACAGTCCGTCCACGACCATATGAGGAAACGGCACGCTGGAGTCGAACTCGGCACGCATGGCATCGATCGTCGCCATCGACCCAAGCGCCTTGTTCAGACCATCCGCGGAATAGCTTGGCCGCAGCGAGATCAGACCCGAGCCCTGGACCAGTTCATGGTGTTCCGCTTCGCAAACCAAGGCCGTGTTGCCCAAGAGGCCCATCTTCCCATCATCCTTGTTCAACAGGCTAGGCCCAAGCGCGTGTTGCCGCGCAGGTCGCGTGAGTGATTGATCGACCGCCAAGGCCCTGCGGGGCGGATCAGCTTCGCGAGGTGAGATCGGGCGCGGACGACCGGTGTTTGAGCGGCAAGCTCCTGACCAGGCTGCGGGCCGCGAGAACGGCCTGGGCGCCGCCGTACTTGATCTGGTCACGCCACTGACGATCGCCAGGCGTGGAGGGATGAAAGCCCAGACGCCTGAGTTGATGATTGATCTTATGAAGGAACGCGAGGCGCTTGATCGAGCCAAGATCAAAGTTGAAGCTCACCGCCACCGATACCGAGTCCCCGCTCCTCGCCCAGTGCGGCGCAAGACAGGGTACATGGACGCCGCGCCCCGCGCTGAGCTCGTAGGCGATCGCGTCCCGTTGCCTTTCGGGCTGGAAGCGGATGGCGCGTTCGTCACCCCTGAAGAACCGCTCGACCTGATCATCAGTGACCAGGCTGCGATCCGTCTGGTCGAACACGTTGAAGATCTTGTTCCCCGATACCTGCATCAGGAAATTGACATCGGCATCCGCATGATAGGCGGTGATGCGGTTGGGCGAGGCGACCAGGATCGTCGCACGGGCGGCGGTGAGGTCGTCCCTCAGCACCGGACCAGCCAGTTCGATCAGCCGGTTCGACATTTTCCGCAGGACGGGTCCCAGCAGGGGATCATGCACAGCCCCCTTTAGCATGACGAGCGAATCGTTGGATCCGATTCCGGAGATGACCTCCGCCAGAGGCGTATCGGCCTGTATCCCTGTCGACCAGCCATCCGACACCTCGATCTTCCCGGTCGAGCAATAATTGCGGCCGTCCTCGAGCCGTGAAGCCAAGGCGGCAAGGCTCGGCAGGGAAAACAACGCATGGTCCGCCAATCCATGGGCGAATGCGAAGCTTCTGCGGTTATAGAACTGGTCGAAATCCGCCTGAAGTTCCGGCGAGAGATAAATATCTTCCGGGCGTTCCGTTATCCCGCGCAGCCCCGACGCCTCTACGCTATCCTGATTGCGCTGCGTTGCATCTATCATCGCGAGCTGTCCATCCACCACCCACGTTTTGAACGTATCGTACAACGATGAGAAATCAAATCAACTCGATTAACTAAAGCCAAACAATGAACCCTGTCGCGGGATCTCGAAATTGCGACCCGGGACGGATCTTCCGTCGATGCGACCGCAGAATCGGCTGGTGGGACGGAAACTACTCCACGTGCCAAGTAATAACATTCCTCATCCGCGCCCTGGCTTCGTATCCCGGCCGCCGTGACCGGGCTCGACCTTGCGCGAGGCGGCAGGCACTGGCTCGACATCGTCCCGAAGCAAAGCTATGGCCACCCGCCGCCCGCTGACGGCCGGGGGTGAAATCCACCCGGCCCTACAGGCGGCCATGGCGCGTCCATCCAAGGGCAACCCGGATTTGGCAAAAGCGTTAACTCTGGCAACAGGTGACAGGCCGTGAATCAGGCAGGGAAAGAAACGATCAGGGACTCCGGGCGCCGGCAAGGCAGGCTCGGACGCGGCCTGGCCATCGCTCTGGGCATCCTCGTGCTTGTTGTGATCGTCCTGATCGCCATCTGGAATTGGGACTGGTTCATTCCGATCGTCGACCGCAAGGCTTCTGCCGCTCTCGGCCGCAAGGTCACGATCCAGCATCTGCACGTACGACTTGGCGGCACGACGGTGGTGACCGCCGACGGAGTAC
Organism: uncultured Acetobacteraceae bacterium; assembly: GCA_964242565.1. Taxonomy (GTDB): domain Bacteria; phylum Pseudomonadota; class Alphaproteobacteria; order Acetobacterales; family Acetobacteraceae; genus Lichenicoccus. Next base: position 5,871 of record CAXTCT010000036.1, read on the forward strand.
GCGCCGAAAATCCGCCGGGCTTCCCGGCTGCCGAGCCTTTCGCAACCATCGATCATCTGTCGGTGAATATCGGTGTGTGGACCTACATCCGTCGCCGCGTCATCGATATTCCGTTGATCGACCTCGAGCATCCGGTGATCAATGCCATCGCTCATCCTGACGGCGCCGCCAACTGGTCGTTGAAAAGCCACAATAGCGACACGACGTCCAGTTCCGGTCTGCCGCCTCGCCTCGGTGTGGTACGGATACGCGACGGGCATGTCCATGTCGTCGATCCGAAGCTCAAGACCGACATGACGCTGCTGGTCCACACCACCGACGAGAAAGCCCAGGATGGTGGACGCATCGTCATGACGGCGGCGGGAACCTATTCGCATCAGCCCATCACCGGGCGCTTCGTCGGCGGCGCCTTGCTGACATTGCAGGACCGGGTGCATCCCTATCCGGTGGACCTGCATCTGGCCAATGGTCCGACCCGGGTTTCTCTCACCGGGGACGTCGAGCAGCCGCTGACCTTTGGGGGCGCGAGGTTGAAGCTCGTGTTCCAGGGGCCGGACATGGCTTTGCTGCTGCCGCTGACCGGTGTGGCGATCCCGCACACGCCTCCGTTCCGCGTTGCCGGCAACCTCGACTACCAGCGGCGCGAGATCGTATTCGACAAGTTCGCGGGAACCGTGGGGTCCAGCGACCTCGGCGGCCGGATCGCCGTGGATGCGCATGACAAGGTCCCGAACATCAAGGCGGACCTGTTTTCAAGGAAGGTCGACCTCAACGATCTGGCCGGCTTCATCGGCGCCACGCCCGGAAGTGGGAAGACCGCGGGCACCACGGCGGCGCAGAAGCAGGAGATCGCGCGGGCCAAGGCGAGCAACGATATATTGCCTGACAAGCCCTTTAGCCTGCCCGACCTGCGCCGCGCCAATGTCGAACTGACCTACAAGGGAGCCCGGATCGAGGGCCGCTATATCCCGCTCGACAACATCGTCGTGGCGATGGACATCCAGGACGGGCGGATCACCCTCCATCCGCTCGATTTTGCGGTTGGCAGCGGCACCATCGCCTCGAATGTCGATCTCGACCCGGTGGGGAACGCGTTCCGCACCAAGGCGAGCATCGCCTTTCGCAAGATCGATCTCTCCCGCGTGCTGCAAGCCACGCACGCCTTTCGCGGTGAAGGGTTGATCGGTGGGCAGGCCAACCTGACGACGACGGGAAACTCGGTGGCCTCGATGCTCGGAAACGGGAATGGCGGCCTCACCCTGATCGTGTCCGGGAAGGGCGACATCAGCGCGCTGCTCCAGGATATCGCCGGACTTGAAGTGGGCAATGCTGTTCTCTCAGCGCTTGGTCTGCCCAGCCGTGCCGAACTGCGCTGCATGATTGTCGACATGCCATTGAAGAGCGGCATTCTCTCGGCTCCCACCTTCCTGATCCAGACCAGTGAAGCCCGTACCGTCGGCCAGGGAATCGTGGACCTGCATAACCAGACCCTGAATTATTCGCTCACGACACGCTCGACGCATTTCAGCGTCGGCTCCCTGCCCGGCGCCTTCAACGTCACCGGCAAGCTCGGCAGTCCGCGCATCCTTCCCGGCAAGGAAGTCGTCGCCCGTGCGGGGGCCGCGGCGGCGCTGGGTGTCCTGCTGGTTCCTCTGGCGATCATACCGACCGTGCAGCTCGGGGTTGGTGAAGGCGCCTGCACGGATGCGCTGCGCGAGGCGACGCAGGCTCCGGCAGCTCCGCCAGCACCGCCGGCCAGACATCCTGCCGCCGCACGTCGGATTAACCGGCATTGATCGCGGCGCAGGACGCATACGCAAGGAACGTGACATGGAAGCGATGAAGCCTATGGAACCGATGAAGCCCATGACGGGCGGCGAGAAATGGTGGCCCGAGGAGCTTGGTCAGCCATCCACGAGCGGATCGCAGAACGAGATGCGTTACGCTTTCTTCCCCGGCAAGCGGCGCTTGCTGATCGAGAAAAACGGCACATGCCACAGCTATGACAGCGGGGACCACAAGATCGGCGGCGTGTCACAGCAGAATGGCCAGGAACGATCCCTGGCCTTTACCAGCCAGAACGGCGTCGTCGAACTGGACGCGCTGGAGCAGATCGCCTAAAGCCGCACCGGCTCCTTGATCTCCGCAAGCCACACGCGGGTCTTTTTGATTTCGTCCCATGGTGCCTCGCCGAGGGGGAAATGTCCCGCCATAACCAGGCTTATGACCGCGTTCAGCCGTACCAGGCGCTGGCGGCTCTCCGCGGTGCCGCGTCCGTCCGTGGCGATGAGTTCCTCTCGAAACGCGCACAGGCAACGCAACGCCCGCGAAAAGGCATCGCCGTTGCGTCCAGGCGCGCTGGCCAAAGCTTCGTCCAGAGCGGCAAGCGCCTCGGCACAATGATCATGCGGCACGGGTTCCTCCCGGCCGCGACAGGCGGCCCGCGCGCAGGTTGCAGGTGATCGCCTTGGTGTTATGGATGCTCACGTTCGGATCGCCGCTGATGGCCAGAAGGACATTCGCGATATCGCCGGTCGCGTAGCCCTCATTGCCGAACAGCCAGGGCATTCCGATCTGATGCACCGTCCGGCCGGCAATCCTGAAGGGACGCATACGCTCGGTGACCAGGGCACGAACCTCGATCTCGCCGCGCGCGGTCGAGAGCACGGTCCAGTCGAGGCTACGGAGGCCATGCTCCCGGGCGAGTTCCGGTGAGATCTCGACGAAGGCGCCCGGCTGCAATTCCGCCGTATGCGGCATCACCCGGGTCGGTATGCCGCCGCAATGCAGCTCGGTCAGGCGATAGGTGGTGAGGACATAGGGGTGGCGGGGGTCTTCCTCGGGATGCATCTCGTTGCCCGGACGCGTCCAGAGCTTGGCGGCCGGGTTATAGGACCGGCTGGTGTAGAGGAGGTTTTTCACCGGACTTTCGACCGGCTCGTAATGGGCGGGCAGCGGACCGTCCGCCAGCCCCGACGGCACGAACAGCATGCATTTTCCATCGGCCTCCATGATGAAGGGATCGGCCCCGCCATGGGCGTCCATGCCGTGCGGACGCTTGCTCCAGTCGGGCCGGTAGCCGGGAGGCTTTTCCTCCTCGAAGTCGGGCACGTCATGGCCGGTCCATCTGCCCTGTTCGGGGTCCCACCAGACCATCTTCTTGCGCTCGGACCAGGGTCTGCCCGCCGGATCGGCCGAAGCGCGGTTATAGAGCGTGCGCCGGTTCGACGGCCAGGCAAAGGCCCAGCCGGCATGATTGCCCGGTCCATCGGGTCCATCGGGCTTGCGGGAGCGCGCGACGTTATGACCGTCGCTCGGATAGATGCCGCTGTACATCCAGCCGCCGCAGGCGGTGGTGCCGTCGTCCTTCAGGGCCTTGTAGCTGGTGACCTGCTTCCTGTCCGCGACGGTGTAGCCGTTGATCTCGCGCAGCACCGCCTCCGGATCCGGTTCCTGCCGCTCGCCCCGCTGCGGATATTCCCAGGTCAGCGCCTGCAGGCCACGGTCCCGTTCCTCGGTGCTGTCGGCGTAGAGTTGCTTGAGCCTGCGGCCGAGATGGTAGATGAACCAGAGATCCGAACGGCTGTCGCCCGGCGCCTCGCAGACCATGTCATGCCATTGCACAAGACGGCTGGTGTTGGTCACGGTCCCGTCCTTCTCGCCCGGCATCGCGGCGGGCAGGAAGAACATCTCGGTGCCGATCCGGTCCGGCGTCAGCTCGCCGCGCTGGACCAGCCGGCTGTTGTTCCAGAAATTCGCGGTCTCGGTCATGGCGAAATCACGCACGACCATCCATTCGAGCTTGGCCAGGCCGCGTACCACCAGGTCGGAATTGACCGCGCCCACCACCGGGTTCTGGCCCAGGATGAACTGTCCCTTGACCAGGCCGTCGACCATCGAGAGCGTCATCGGTTCCTGCGACAGATCGCCGGTCAGCTTGGGAATGAACTGGTAGCCATACTCGTTGTCCGCGCGGGCGGCCGGCCCGTACCAGGCTTTCAGCAGGCTGATCATGTATTTGGGCATGTTCGCCCACCAGCCGGTGGTGGGCGTCTCGGCATGCAGATATTTCTCCAGCGTCGCGTGGTCATGGAACACGTTGGGCTGCGGCAGGTAGGTCGGAAGCATGTTGTAGAGCGTCGGGATGTCGGTCGAGCCCTGGATGCTGACATGGCCGCGCAGGGCCATGATGCCGCCGCCCGGACGCCCGACATTGCCGAGCAGGCCCTGGATGATCGTCGAGGCGCGAATGATCTGGACGCCGACGGAATGATGCGTCCAGCCGACGGCATAGCAGAAGGCGCCGGTGCGCTCCCGTCCCGAATTGCGGGCGAGCGCATCCGCGACGCGCAGGAAGGTCTCCTTCGGACAGCCGGTGACCTCCTCGACCATCTCCGGCGTGTAGCGCGAGAAATGGCGCTTCATGATCTGGTAGACGCAGTTCGGATGCTGCAAGGTCCGGTCTTCGGGGGGCCGGCTTTCGGTCATGGCTTCGTAGTTGTCGTCCTCGCTCTTTTCTTGTTGATGGACGCGATGCTCGGCGATCGACGAGGGCACGATCTTGCCCTTGTACTGCCAGGTGTCGGTCTTGTAGGAACCGGTCTCCTCGTTGAAGCCGGAGAACACGCCGTCATTCTCGTCGGGGCCGAGATAACCATCCTCGATGATATGGGCGATGTTGGTGAAGTTCAGGGCATAGTCCCGGAACCAGAGATCGCCTTCGAGGATATGGCGGATGATGCCGCCGAGAAAGGCGATGTCGCTGCCGGCGCGGATCGGCGCGTGGATGTTGGCCAGGGCGGAGGTGCGCGTGAAGCGCGGGTCGACATGGATCACGGTCGCGCCGCGACGCTGCGCCTCGACCACGAAGCGGAAGGCGATCGGGTGGTTTTCGGCCATGTTGGAGCCCATCACGACCACGCAGTCGGAATTCTCCAGGTCCCATAGCGACATGGTGGCCGCGCCGCGTCCGTAGGAGGTGCCCAAACTGGGCACCGATGAGGAGTGTCAAATTCGGGCTTGGTTCTCTATGCTGACCACGCCGAGACCACCGTTGAACAATTTCTTGATGAGGTAGTTTTCCTCATTGTCCATCGTGGCGCCGCCGAGCGAACCGAGGCCCAGCGTGTGGTTGATGATACGGCCGTCCGGCAGGGTTTCGGCGAAGGTGTCGTCGCGGGTCTTTTTCGTCAGCTGCGCGATGCGCTCCATGGCCCAGTCGAGCGGCTTTGGTTCCCACTTGTCGGAAAACGGCGCGCGGTACAGCACATTGGAGATACGCTCGGGCGAGAGCAGCATGCCCAAAGTGCCCGCACCCTTGGGGCAAAGCGTGCCCTGGTTGACCGGGCTGCGCGGATCGCCCTCGATATGGATGGGCTTGCCGTTCCTGGAATAGATCAGCTGGGCGCAGCCGACGGCGCAGAACGGGCAGATGCTGGAGCCGACGCGATCGGCCTGTTCCAGCCGGGGACGCAGCGTCTCGGAGGTGTGGCTGCGCGAGGCCTCGGACATCGTTTTCTGCCCGGCGAGCTGGCGCGGGAGGCTCCAGTCACGGATGAAGTCACGTGCGCGTGCGCCGACGCCTTTATTGAGCTTCTTCACCGGTAGTTTCCCTGATCCTGGGCCGATAACCACACCATCCGGCGACGGTTGCATCGGAATGCACGGGAAGCATCACTTCCGCAAGCCGGATGTTTTCGACACATGGCGCAACCGGACGCACTCTCTATGATTGTGATCGCGAGCAGGGGAGCGCGCGGCGATGCCGGTGATGGAGGGCGTGATCACGATTGTCCAGGAAAGCCGTTTCCAGCTGACGGACATGGCCGGCGTCTCGCATCTGTTTCTGCTCAGCCACAGCTCGATGGCGGAGCCGGAGCAGCTCGTGCCCTTGCAGGATGCGGCCACGCCTGTCCGCGTGAACTACACCCAGCCGAGGAACATCATCGGCATGGTCGCGAAATCCATCGAGATCCCCGATGTCGTGACCGGCTGAGGGAGAATATTCATGGAAATGCACCCCCGGATCCAGGAATATACCCAATCGAGCCTGGACCGGATGATGCGCGACGAGTCCGAGCTCACCGCGGGCGTTCGCATCGAGCCCGGAAAATCCTACGGCTTCTTCACCGACACCACGGTTTGCATCGGCTGCAAGGCCTGCGAGGTGGCCTGCAAGGAATGGAACAACCTGCCGGCGGACAATATCGGCCTGACCGGGCAAAGCTACGACAATACCGGCGCCCTGTCGGCCAACACCTGGCGGCATGTCAATTTCATCGAGAAGACCGGCAAACCGGAAACCCCGCCGGGGAAAGGCGGCTGCGGCAGCGGCGGCAAGGGTGGCGGCGTGCGCGACAACGACCAGGCGGCGTTCCAGAGCGGCTGGCTGATGATGAGCGACGTCTGCAAGCATTGCCACAATCCGCCCTGCATGGAGGCGTGCCCGACCGGCGCGCTGTTCAAGACCGAGTTCGACACCGTCGTGGTGCAGCAGGACATCTGCAACGGCTGCGGCTATTGCGTGCCGGCCTGCCCGTTCGGGGTGGTCGATTTGAGCGCGCTCGACGGCAAGGCGCATAAATGCACGCTCTGCTACGACAGGCTGAAGGGCGGCCTGGAGCCGGCCTGCGCCAAATCCTGCCCGACGGATTCCATCCAGTTCGGCGAGGTCGGCGAGCTGACGGCGCGCGCGCGCAAGCGGGTCGGGCAGTTGCACGGCCTCGGCGTCGAGAGCGCCTATCTGTATGGCGCGCCGGACGAGCCGGGTGCGACGGACGGCCTGGGGCATCTGAACGCCTTCTTCCTGCTGACCGACCGCCCGGAGATCTATAATCTGCCGGTGGCGCCGACGCGGCCGTCGAACCGGGTCGTGCCCGGCCTGTTGTCCGGCT
>CAXTCT010000037.1:0-12336 GCA_964242565.1 uncultured Acetobacteraceae bacterium
AGGCGGTTGGCGGCGGCGGTGGCGGACAGGGCAGCGGCAAGAGCTTCATCGGTGTGCGGAACTGGAATGGCGAGCAGGGCAGCGCCGGTGTGCAGGCGCGCAAGGTGGGCCGCGAGATGGCTCGGGATGCCGTCTCTTAGGCGGATCGTTTCGAATATACCGTCAGCGAGCAGCAACCCGCGATCATCGGTGACGATGCGGGCGTCGGTCGCGGGAATGAGACGGCCGTTCAGCCAGACAAGGCTCATGGCGATGGGAAAAGGGACAACAGGACGGCCGCCTTGAGCTGCATCTCGGCTTCCTCCGCAGCGGGGCTGGAGTCGGCGGTGATGCCGCCGCCGGCGCCGACCAGCAGGCGGCCGGGCGCCACCACCAGGGAGCGGATGACGATGGAGCTGTCCAGGGCGCCGTCCAGGCCGAGCCAGAATACCGATCCGCAATAGGAGCCGCGGTCGGAAGCTTCCAGCGCGTCGATGACTTCCATGGCACGGATCTTCGGCGCGCCGGTTACGGAACCGCCGGGAAAGGTAGCGCGGAGCAGGTCGAGCGCTCCCAGCCCCGGCCGCAATCGTGTCGTGACGGCGGAGACCAAGTGATGCACGGCGGGAAAGGATTCGAGCGCGCACAACAACGGCACGCGAACCTGGCCGGGGTCGGAGACGCGAGCCAGGTCGTTTCGCATCAGGTCGACGATCATCAGGTTCTCGGCTCGGTCTTTATCGCTGGCGAGAAGGGCAAGGCCCTCAGCACGATCGGCCTCGGGGTTGGCGCCGCGCGGACGGGTGCCCTTGATCGGCCGGGTCTCGACACGGCCGTCGGCCTCCAGACGGAGGAAACGTTCCGGTGAAGCGCTGATCAAGGCAGTGTCGGCGGTCCAGCCGATATAGGCGGCGAAGGGAGCGGGGCTTGCGTGGTGGAGCACGCGCTGGACCGAGACAGGGTCGATTCCCGGTGGACGGTCGGCCATGAAGCGCTGGGTGATGTTGGCCTGGAACAACTCGCCCCGCTCGATCAGGGCGATGCAGCGTGCGACGGCGATCTCGTACTCGTCCGGAGACAGGTCGGCGCGCCAGCTAACAGGTGGCAACGATGATACAGGCGGTGTCGGGCGGTCGAGTTGGAGCAAAAGCCAGTCGGCGCGGGCGCCGGCGCGGTTAAACCGCTCTCGGGGACTAATCTCGGGAAGGCCGGAGGAGAACAGCACGCAACGCCGCTCGTCATGGTCCCAGGCGAGAACCAGGTCGTAGGCGCCGGCCCAGAGATCGGGAATGCCGGCCTCGTTGGGATGGCGCGCGGGAAGGCGCTCGAGACGGCAGCGCAGCGGGTAGCCGAGCGTGCCAATCAGGCCGCCTGCGAATGGAAACGGCGACGGCGGATGAAGACACGGCAGGCCAGACAGGAGTTCGGCGAGCGGGGTGAAGGGGTCGTCTTCCGGGTTCTCCGATGCCTGACCGGTGCGAAACGGGTCAACCGCGAGGAACGAGAAGCGCGCTCGTTCGCCAGGTAGGTCACCGCTGTCGAGCCAGCACGGATGCGGAAGATGCGACAAACGGGCAAAGGCCGTCTCTGGCTCGCACCACGGCAGCGGGCGGACCACGAAGGGGATGGATAGGCCTTGGTGCATGGATCGGTTAGCTGGTGCGTTGTTCCTGCTCTGGCAGAGACATGCGATGTCCTTCACGCACAATGCCTGCCGCCGTCACCACATCGTGAAGATGCGCCGTCGGATCATGAACTGGCCAGCCTATGGGAGAAGGGATCTGGCGCTGGCCGAGATTACCCGCTCAAGCCCAACCTGAAGAACCGGGCATCCCGGAAGTGGAAGCCGCCATGTCGGCGATGGCACCCGACGAACCCACTTGAGGCCAGGTAAGGGCTGGCAACGAACTGAAGAGGCGTGGTCCCGACGTCTCATCCTTCGGCGTGCGCGCCATCCGGATGCGCCATGACCTGGAGACGATGAAGAAACGGCCTGTTCCAAGCTGGGCTTCGACAAGCTCTAATCCGCAAGACGCCCATGCAGACACTACCCGAGGCGGCCCCCGCAGCATGCGAACAGCACAAACCGGCCAAAGCTGCATAACAAGGGCAAAGCACAGCTTCGATTCGACGGGCACCCTGTCCCAAAAGCGGTATCACCTCATCTACGTTGCGAACACGAGCCGCGCCTCGAGACAAGGGGCCCGACGTCTTATCTTGGCCTAGCAACGGTAAGCGGGCGATGTCGATGGTCGGCAGTCGCAATCGGCAGGCCAAGCCTTATCGGTGAAACAACGCCATCATCCGGTAGTTCATTCCTCACCCGACGGGCCAGCAGCAGACCAAGGCCGAGATAGAGGAATATCCCATGCTCAGAGGTATGCTGACCGCCGAATGGTAGCTGAGCTACGCCAAACAGGACGCAGGCGAATTCGCCATAGGCGGAGATATCTGGATCGGACCGGACTATGCTCCATGCCTGCACGACAAGGGACAACAACCCGAACAGGAAGGCCGATCCACCCAGAACGCCTAGACTTACAAAAATGTCGATGATGCCGCTATCGACGGCAATGCCGTTACCGACGCTCACGTAGAAGTCGTTGGTTGCCCAGCCAAGCCCCCGACCAATTTTCTGATTATCGAGCAGCGGCATGACGTTCTGGTACTGGGCCCAACGTTCCTGGGCACTGTTATCGTCCTGCAGGTGCGAGAAAGATCCAGCCGTCGTGATAAGCTTTTTGCTGGCTCCCGGAACGCTTAGCAGCATCAGCAGCGCGATGGCGATGCTGCCGAGCAACTTGACGATGCTCTTGTGCAGGCCGCGATCGCCGGTGGCGAATGCAACGGCGACCACGGCCGTCAGAAACCCGGCATTCGCAGCCCGCTGCGTGCTGAGAACCATGGCGATCAAGGCCGGGATCCAGATCAGGCCACGAACACGAGGCAACATCAAAAGCAGACCGCTGCCGAGCATCGCGGCTAGGCTCCCCGGCGAGTTCATTGTCCCGAACACGCGTACCTCGAACGGCATGGGAAACCCGATGCTGGTGATCGGCGCTTCCTTCATGAAATACGCGTCCCACGGCAGGATCGATACGAACTGGACAATGCCGTAGATAGCGACGGCCGGGATCGCGATCTTGAATGTCCGACGGACCTCGTCACGGATCCCGGCCAGCTCCTTGGCGTGAGCACAGATATAAATTCCCACCCAGATCGGAGCCAGCCAGCGCACTCCGGCAAGCATTGGATCCTTGATGGAACCGGTCGCCAGCGAAAGCCCGATGCCAAAGATCACCGCCAGCATGAGGATTAGCGCCTCAAGGCTGAAGCGCCGACCGTTGATGAGATAGCGCAGGACCGATCCGGTTGTGGCGAATACCGCGCAATAGGGCGCCAGCATGATCGGGTTGGTTTGTGAATATCCGGCGTACCAGTCCACGAAATGGCGCAAGCCCGGTGACAGGATGACGGTCCACAACAATATCTGGAGGTAGCGCGGAGGTGATCTTTCACACCAGTACAAAGCCCCCAGAGTGACCAGGGCAGGGCAGAGCAGCTTCACCGCCGGCGCGGCATGTCCGATAGTCATCAGCAGCAGCATTGTCAGGACGGCCAGCATCATTCCAAGGCCGTCCATCCGCGACGGCCTATTTATTCCCCCTTGCATTCCCGAACAACTCCTGCTGCCTAATCTGTCGGATATGGATGGCTACCAATCCTCTACGTCGCCGCCTGCCTCTCATCGACCGCGTGATCCTGATGGTGCCGTGCTTCCTGTCACAGGCCGGAAGCGACGATGATCCGCGACCCCACCAGCCGATAGGTATACACCATGACCATTCCTCGCATAACCAAGAGGGGAACGAACTTGAACATATTACAGCACGCCTCGCGAAAGGAATGAAAATACAAACCTGCCAGATGCGCAGACCATTAGTCGTTAAAACGGCGTTAATCGAATGGATTGGCGAAACCTTCGCGAGAGAATGGTTGCGCCACCCCTGATTTTAAGTAAAAAAAGATTGCGGACGTGAGCAAGAAGTAGAAGATGTTGGAGCCGGAGCGCTTCCGGCAAAGTGAGAAAAAAGAACCGAATGTAAAACGAAATCGGATTGAGTTGTTGATTGGCCTACCTATTGGCTCTTCTAGTTTTCATCGGTCGTGGGTTCCATTGTTGAACGAAGCCGGGCTTGATCGTTCGGATCCGGAAGTTGGACGTAGATATACCGCCATCCTGCGGAGGTTCAGGTTTCCAGGCTGCTAGGGTCTGAAAAACGGGTTTAGCCAACCGTTCGTCCTGAATGATGTATGGCGCGCCGGCCTTATGGCCCCCGTTTCCTGATGTAAGTCACACTGCCGCGAGGCCTGTTGCTTGCCCATCGCACGAACTCCATGAGGTTTGCCGCCGATGCGAATTGCGATCGTCCATGACTGGCTATACACCCTCGGCGGAGCGGAGCGGGTTCTCGCGGCCATGCTTCGCTGCTTCCCAAAGGTTGACCTGTTCTGCCTGTTCGATTTTCTTTCGCCTGCCGATCGGCAAAAGCTCGGCTACCAGCATAGTACGTCGTCGTTCCTGCAGAAAATCCCTGGCGTGCGGAGACACCACCGGCTGTTCCTGCCCATCATGCCGCTGGCGATCGAGCAGCTCGACCTGTCTGGTTACGACGTGGTGATATCCAGCAGCTACGCCGTTGCCAAAGGGGTTCTCACCGGTCCTGACCAGCTCCACCTGGCCTATGTACACTCGCCGATGCGCTATGCATGGGACCTCCAGCATCAGTATCTGCGCGAGTCGGGTCTGGAGCGCGGTCCGCGGGGAATGTTGACGCGCTTTCTGCTGCATCGGATCCGGATGTGGGATGTGCGGACGGCGAGCGGCCCCAATGCCTATCTGGCAAATTCCCACTTCATCGCCCGTCGCATCCGCAAGATATATGGCCGAGAGGCGCACGTCATTCATCCTCCGGTGAAGGTACCGGCAGTCCACAGGGCGGTTCGCAAGGAACGGCATTTCATGACGGCATCCCGCCTGGTGCCCTACAAGAATGTCCGCTGTGTCGTTGAAGCCTTTAGACATCTACCGGACGAGCACCTCATCGTGGCAGGTATCGGGCCGGAGGCGGAGAACCTGAAATCGATCGCGGGCGCCAACGTGACGTTCACGGGCTTTCTCTCGGACGGCGAGCTTCGCCAGACGATGGCGAAGGCACGCGCGTTCATTTTCGCCGCGGAGGAGGATTTCGGCATCGTTCCCGTCGAGGCGCAGAGCGAAGGCACCCCCGTGCTGGCTCTCGGACGCGGCGGCGTGCGCGAGACGGTGAAAATAGGCGGCCTTGCTCCAACAGGGATATTCTTCGAGCGCTCGGACGGGGAATCCGTCGCCGGCGCCGTGCGTGAATTCATCCGCAACGAGGCGGCGTTCGAGCCTGCTGCCTGCCACCGCAACGCGTTGCGCTTCTCCGAAAACCGTTTCCATGAGGCTTTCAGCACGTTCGTCGTGGAGCAGTACGAAGCCTTCTCGGCACGCTTGGCAGTTGGCGGCGCCTCCGTCCCGCTGTTGCCACCGGAGGAGCGCTCGTGGATCGCCGATCGCGATGTGTCGGTGAGTCCGGTAGACCTCGTCAAGCAGGCCTGAAAAGGTGGCATCTGACGCCCAGACCCTGTTCCACAGCACCCGTGCCCAGGACGCCGCCGAGGAAATCGATGAAGCCGTCGGGCCCGGGGCCGTCCCCGGCCGGATGTCCATGCATGAGCCGGAGACCCTGTTCCTGACCCATACAGGCCGGATTGGCGGTGCGGAGGTTTGCCTTCTCAACATCGTGCAGGTGCTGCGCGGTAACGTCCTGCTGTTCCAGGACGGTCCCCTGTATGAGCGGCTACGGGCACAGGGCGCACAGGTCGCGCTGCCCCGCACACAGTTGGATCTGCGCGGTGTGCGGCGGGATCGCGGCCTGCTTCGGGTGCTCCCGGTGCTGATCGTCCTTGTCGGTCTCGTTCGCCATATCGCCCGCGCCGCGGCGACGCACGACCTGGTCTACTGCAACAGCCAGAAAAGTTTCGTGCTGGGCGCGCTGGCTTCCTGCCTGAACCGGAAGCCGCTGGTCTGGCATCTGCACGATATCCTGGATGCCAGCCATTTCGGGCGCGCGCAGATCCATCTGGTGGTGACGCTGGCAAACCGTCGTGCGGCCAGGGTCATCGCGCCATCCCGATCCGTCGCCGATGCCTTCGTGGCCGCTGGCGGACGTCGGACCCTTGTCGTGGTGGTGCCGAATGGCGTGGCTGTCCCACCCGAACCCCAGGCGGCGGCGCCCGACCGGGAGTCTCGCATCCGAGTACGGCGTGAGCTGGGCCTGCCGGAAGGCTTCCTGTTCGGCGTCTTCAGCAGGTTGACGCGGTGGAAGGGCCAACATGTTGCCCTCGAGGCGCTGGCGCAACTTGAGGATGCCTCCTGCATCATCGTCGGCGATGCCCTGTTCGGCGAGCAGGACTATGCGCGCTCGTTGCGGGTGAAGGCGGCGGATCTCGGGATCGCCGACCGTGTCCGCTTCCTCGGTCAACGCGACGATGTCGCGTCGTTGATGCGGGCCGTCGATGTCGTGGTGCATCCCTCGATCGACCCCGAGCCGTTCGGGCTGACGCTCGTGGAGGCCATGCTCGCGGGAACGCCGGTCGTGGCTTCCCGGACGGGCGCCGCTGGAGAAATCCTCGACGAGGGACGCATGGGGGAATTGGTCCCGCCTGGAGATGCCGCTGCCCTGGCTGCCGCCATTGAACGGTGCCGCGGACTGCCTCAAGCGGTTGCACGGCAGGCCGCGGCCGCACGCCACCATGCCGAAAGCCATTTCACCTCCGGCCATCTGCAACACGCAATCCGACAGGTTCTGGCCGAGCTGGTGCGACCTCGCGATGCTAGGCGACAACCTCAAGGAGCTGCCCGTTGACGGCCATCGGCAAGCTGCGGGCAACGAGCCCGGCCTACATGCCCGAATTGAGCTGGGGCGAGATCATGCAGGTCTGGCGCAAGCTTTCCTGGCTGATCCTGCTGCTTGGCTGTTGCGGCGCGATGGTCGCCTACGCCGTCTCGTTCATGATCACGCCGGTCTACGAGGCCGAGAGCGTGATATTGTTCGATCGGGCGCATTCGGCAAGCCTGGGCAACCCGGCCGACGAGGTCAGCACCGATGCGATGCAGCGTGCCTCCCTGGTGCATAGCCAGATGGAGATCCTGCGCAGCAGCGACATCATCGGCACCGTCATCGACCGGCTGCAACTCGCGCGCGAGCCGATGTTCAATCCCAAGCCGGATTTGCGCCAGCGGGCGGTGGGCGAACTCGCGCGCAGGCTCGGCTTGCAATCTCCGACAGCGGCAAATTTACCGGCCGATGCTGGCGCAGGGCTGATGGCTGAGTACCGGGATCATCTCAGCGTACGCCAGGATGAGGATACGTACGTCCTGCGGATCGATGTCAGCGCCACGAGCGCGAAGCTTGCGGCCGACATCGCCAATGCCCATACGGCCGCCTATCTCGACTGGCTGCGCGACCGGCGCTCCAGGGCGATCAGCGGCGCATCGAACTGGCTTCAGGACGCGGTGAACGCGCAGCACGCCCGTGTGGTTACGTCGGAGAAGGCGATCAGCAACTTCAATGCCCGCGGCGTGCTGCTCGACGCCAACGGCCGGACGGTGCTCGATCAGACCCTGACGCAGCTTACCGGCGATCTCGCGATGGGCCAGGCCAACCTGATGCGCCTGCAGGCGCGGGCCGAAGAGATCGCCCGGTTGCAGGCCAGCGGCCGTCTTGAGGGTATCGTCGCGATGTCAAACTCGACGGTTCTGAGCAACCTGCAGGCCGACTATGCGCAGGCGAACGCGCAGATGGCGGCTAATCAAGACAGCCTGGGTGGCCGGAACCCGTTGCTGCGCGAGTCCAGGGCGCGGAGTGCGGACCTGCGCGCCGCATTGGCCGTTCAGGTGCGTCACATGGTCGAGGGCGAGACCAGCCAGGCCAGCATCGCGCGGGTAACGGTGGCCAACCTCGCCGCCGCCGTCGACCGGGTCAAGCAGCAGGTAATCGCCGCCGAGGACAGCCGCGCCGAGCTTGATCGGCTGGAGGGCGAGGCCAAGACCGAACGCGACGTCTATCTGTCCTTGCTGGGCAAGCTGCGGTCCTTCGACGGGGTGCAGAGCCTGGTGCGGCCGGACGCCACGGTGCTGTCGCCAGCCATGGTTCCTACGGTGCCGAGCGTGCCGCGGCGCAGCCTGATGACGATGTTCGGCTTCATCCTTTCCAGCGGGCTGACGGCAGGAATTATCGGCTGGCGCATGAACCGGCGCGACGCCGTCCGTCATACCTCCGACGCGGCCAGCTTCGCCGGCGTGAACTGCCTTGGCGTCATGCCCCAGATCGACCGCCTCCAGATCAACGGCATGCGCGGCAACTCGGATCCGCAGTACAGCTTCTTCCGCGAGGAACTGCGTTCCCTGTTCACCGCGGTGATACGCGGCTGGGGCAAGCCCGGGCAGAGCATGAGTATCCTGATCACCTCGCCGCTGCCCGGCGACGGCAAGTCGACTTTCTGCGACGAGTTGGGCCGCTTCGGGGCCAGCAACGACGTCCGCACGCTCATCGTCCGGACGGATGCGAAGTTCGGCCCGCTGCATGATGCTCCGAATCAGGGCGAAATCACGCAGATCCATGATGACTGGCCGCTTTTCGCCGTGAACTGGACGCCGCCGATGGCCCTTCATGACGATAATGCCCTGCATCGGGCCGTCGACGCCTGGAAGGCGGATTACGGCCTGGTGATCTTCGACACGCCGCCGCTGTCGGCGATGGCTGAGAGCGTCGTGCTGGCACCCATCGCGGATGCGACCCTGCTGCTGGCCCGGATCAACCGCACGCCACGCAGCCTGCTCGCCAACGTCGCCGCCCAGATCGAGCGCGCTGGTGGCAGGCTTGCCGGCCTGGTCGTCACCTTCGCCCAGCTCGACAGCCAGAGCGGTGTGGTTCCTTCCGATTTCGGATATTATTTCGACAAGAATCTCAGCTACTACCGGCGGCTCAACTGAGCGGCCTGGATGCAAAATCCGCCCGGATGCGAACGAGGCGCCCAGGCAATCTTGCCGAGGTGCTGGCGCAATTCCTGAGCACGCTGGTCGGCCGGGGAAGCTATCTCGCCCTTCAGGTGGTGCTCGCACGCATGCTCGGACCGGAAGGCTTCGGCCTCTATGCGATCGGCTGGACCGTGGCCGGCCTCACCGGCACGCTGGCGCCGGTGGGCATGCCGCAGGCGGTGCTCCGCTACAGCATCGGCGGCCGGGCCTCGATCCTGTCCCGGCCGGTGGCGATCGTGCTGGTGACCGGACTGGCCTGCATGGCGGCCCTCACGATGGGTGCCGGGGAAATCGCCCGTCTGGTGTTCGGCGAGCCCTCGGCGGCGCCGATCATACGCGCCTTCGCGCCTTCGGTGCCATTGCTTGGCTTGACCGGCGTGCTGACCGGCTCGCTGCGCAGTTCCGGCCGTATGCTCGCCTCCGCCCTGATCGGTGCCGCGTCGGGGGTGGCCTACCTCGTCATCACCGTGCTGATGTTCGCGATACGGCCCTCCGCGGTCGCGGCCGCCAACGCCTACACGCTTTCCGCAGCCCTGATCCTGCTCCCCTGTGCTGCTTTGCTGTGGCAGGCGCCGGCGACCCTGTGGCAGACCCCGAGCACGCGCCGGCTGGTACATTTCGGTATCATTACGATGTTGATACACAGCTCCAGCGTGCTGAACATCTGGGCTGACCGGGTGGTGATCGGCATCGTCTCCAATCCACAAACATTGGCCGCCTATCAGGTCGCGTCGCAATTCGCGATGATCATGGTGGTGCTGCGCTCGGCCGTGACGACGGTGTTCGAGGCGCGCGTTCCCAAGCACCAGGCCGGCGCCCCGCCGCCGGACGTGACGCCGGAATTCTTCGCCGCCACCCGCCTGCTGCTGCACATCTCGGTGCCGGGCCTGGTGGTGCTCGCCTGCACCAGTGGGTTCTGGGTGCGGCTGATGTTCGGGCCAGCCTACGCGAGTGCGGCATTGCCTCTGGTGGTGCTGATCGCGGGGCAGATCGCGGCCACCTTCGTCGGCCCCACGGTCAATGCCCTGCACATGACCGGCGAGGAGCGGACGGTGATGCTGCTGATGATCGGCACCGCCTTGCTCAACATTGCCGGCTGCTTCCTGCTGCTGCCGCCGCTCGGCGTTACCGGCGCGGCACTGGCAACCGGCATCGCCAACTTCACCGTCAGCGCGGCGTGCCTGTACCGCCTGGTGCATACCGGACGCCTGCGCTTCTCGCTGCCGTGGCTGCGCGACATCGCGCTGGCGACGACGCTTTGCGTGGCCGCCAGCCTGTTGGTCAGCCGCCTGCTGACGACCGGGATGCGGTCCGGCAGCGCCATGTCGATCCTGCAGGCGATCGCGATCGTCCCAGTCATGTACGGGATCTACGCCTTCTGCGTCTGCGCCACCTGCTCCGTCGAGGATGAGTTCGTGCAACTGGTGAAATCGTCGCTGCGGCGCCGCTTCAGCCGTCTCGCCTCGCCATGAACGCAGAGCCCGCTCCCGCGCGACGCCTGCGCATCCTGCATAGTGTCGGCCATCTGTCGCGCGGCGGGATCGAGACCTGGCTGTACCAGGTGGTGCGGCGGCTCGACCCGGTCCGCCACGAGCATCACGTGATGGTCTGGACGCGCGAGCAGGAGGCCTTCACGGCGGAGTATCTGGCCGCGGGCGCGCGGGTGCATGCCCTGCCGAACCACACCAACCCGGTGCGGTTCGCGCGGCGATTCAGGCGGCTGCTCGACAGCGAAGGACCGTTCGACATCCTGCATACGCACGGCACCCAGTTCCACG
Source organism: uncultured Acetobacteraceae bacterium (assembly GCA_964242565.1). Lineage (GTDB taxonomy): Bacteria > Pseudomonadota > Alphaproteobacteria > Acetobacterales > Acetobacteraceae > Lichenicoccus. The sequence continues at coordinate 10,885 of CAXTCT010000037.1, forward strand.
GCTTTGTCATGCTGCTGGCGACGATGTCCGGCATCCGGGCCCGGATCGCGCACAGCCACACCGACATCCAGCCGGTGCTGCGCGAGGCCGGACGCGGCTACCGCGCCTATGCTGCCCTCGGTCATATCGCGATCCGGTCGCTAGCGACCGCCGGGTTCGCGGTCAGCGAGCTGGCGGCGGTCTCGATGTTCGGCCCTGAATGGCGGCGCGACGCACGCTGGCGCCTGCTATATTGTGGCGTCGACCTCGCATCCTTCGCGGTGGCGCCCGATCCGGAGCTGCGCAGCCGGTTGGGCATCCCGCCGGGCCGCCGGGTGATCGGCCATGTCGGCCGGTTCGAGGCGCAGAAGAACCATGGTTTTCTGATCGAGGTCATGAGCGCCGCCTGCGCCGCAGACCATTCGGTGCATTTCCTGCTGATCGGCGACGGCAGCCTGCATGACGGTAGCGTCTTGGAGGTGGTAGGGCGTGGCCTCAGCTCGCGGGTGACCTTTATTCGCGACTGCCGCACGGTGGCGCTGCATATGGTGAGTGCGATGGACGGCTTCATGCTGCCATCGCTGTATGAGGGATTGGGCCTCGTTGCCGTCGAGGCACAAGCAGCCGGCCTCGCTTGCCTATTGTCGGACAGGGTGCCGTGGGAGGCGGCGGCAGTGCCGGGCCGCACGCCTCGACTACCGCTCGAAGCGGGAGCAGAGGCTTGGGCCTCTGCGCTGCTGTCGTTGCCCACTAGGCTGGCTAACCATGCTCCGGCAGTAACGGACCGCATCGCGGCCGCCGGCTTCGACATCGCCCAGTCGGTCGCAAGCCTTGACCATACCTACGAGCGGGCGGCACGCGGTTCCGGGCCGAGACGGCCTGAAAACGCCGCCGCACTGACCGGGGTGCCGTTGGATCAGGAACTGCGGCCACGATGAGTTTGATCCAGCCTCCCAGGAAGCTGGTGGTGTTCATCGCACACCCCTCTGACCTCCTGACCGACCACCTGCCGAACGGGGACGGGTTGGTCGCCTACGGCTTCATCAGCGAGCTGCTGCGGCGCGGCTACCGGCTGCACATCGCCACGCGCGGCACCGCGTTGCATACGGAGTTGCCGCCGAACGCCGTCATGCATCCGGTGCGTCGGCGCTTTCGCAGCGAGCTGCTCGACCGGCTGCACTACATGCTGACGATCCGGCGCCTGCTGCGCCGGCTGCGCCGGGACGAGCGGATCGACCTCGTGCACCAGATGAACCCGGTCTTCGCCGGGCTGTCGCTGGGACTGGTGGGTTGCCGGCTGCCGATCGTGCTCGGCACCTATGTCGCCCGTTGGCCTCGCGGCGAAGCCTACGAATATAGCCACGCGGCCCTGCGTACCCGGGTCACCGCAGTCGGGCGCTGGATCATCAACCTGCTGCACCAGTCCCAGGCGGCTGCACTGCTGGTCACCACGCCCGCGGCGATGAACCGCAT
>CAXTCT010000038.1:0-12318 GCA_964242565.1 uncultured Acetobacteraceae bacterium
CGACGACCCGCGGCTCCAGCTCGGCTTGCCCGAGGTGACGCTAGGCCTGCTGCCCGCCGCCGGCGGCACCCAAAGGCTGTCGCGCATGATCGGGATCATGCAGGCGCTCCCGTTCCTGCTTGAGGGCCGCAAGCTCGGGCCGGACGCCGCCCTCAAGGCCGGCATCGTTGACGCGGTCGTGGCACCGGAGATGCTCCTGGAAGCCGCGCGCGCCTGGCTGCTGTCGACGGAGGAGGCGCCGACGCGGCCATGGGATTGCGAGGATTTTCACCTTCCCGGCGGCGCGCCGCAGACGCCAGCGATGACCCGGCTCTTCTTCAACGCCTCGGCAGACTTACTGAAAACCAGCCAGGGAAATCTTCCCGCCCCGAAGGCGATCATGGCCTGCCTCTATGACGGCTGCCAAGCCGACATCGACACCGGCCTCAGGATCGAGCAGCGTGAGTTTGCCAAGCTGGTGATCTCGCCGGCAACCAAGAACATGATCCGTATCCTGTTCTTCGACATGAACGATACCAATCGTCTCGCCAGCCGTCCGGCCGGCTATGCCAAGCGCCACTTCCGTACCGTCGGCGTACTGGGCGCTGGCATGATGGGATCCGGGCTCGCGCATGTCTCCGCCGCCGCCGGCCTGGAGGTTGTGCTTCTCGACGTCACCCTCGAGGCCGCCCAAAAAGGCAAGAGCTACGGTGCGCGCCTGCTCGAGGCGCAGGTTGCGCGCGGCCGGATGACGCAAACCGAACGCGACGAGACGCTGGCGCGCGTTCGGATCACCACCGACTATGCCGACCTCGCGGCATGCGACCTCGTCATCGAGGCGGTGTTCGAGGACCGTGCGGTCAAGGCTGAGGTCACCCGGCAGGCGGAGCCGGCGATGCGCGAGGACGCGCTGTTCGCTTCCAACACTTCGACGCTGCCCATCGGCAGCCTGTCGGAGGTATCGGGCAGGCCAGATCGTTTCGTCGGCCTGCACTTCTTCTCACCCGTCGAGAAGATGCCGCTCGTCGAGGTGATCCGCGGCACCCGAACCAGCGATCACACCGTCGCTTGCGCATTCGATTACGTCAAACGCATACGCAAGACCCCGATCTTGGTCGGCGACTGCCCGTCCTTCTACGCCAATCGGGCATTCGCCATGTATCCATACGAGGCGTTGACGATGCTCGCTGCCGGGACTGATCCGCGGCTGATCGAAGATGCTGGACGTATGGCGGGCATGCCGATGCCACCGCTCGCCCTGATCGACGAGATCTCCGTTGAGATCCTTTATAAGGTGATGAAGCAGGCGCGCGTCGACCAGGGTGCGGCCTACCGGGAGCCGCCTCAAGACGCGGTTCTGTTCGCGATGGTCGACCGGCTTGGCCGTCCGGGCCGCAAGGCGGGGAAGGGGTTCTATGATTATCCCGAGCAAGGCGAGCGCCGCCTGTGGCCCGGCTTGTCGGACATATTCCCGCTTGGCGAGCGCCAGCCGGATGTCGAGCATGTTCGTCGGCGCTTGATGTATTCGCAGTCGCTTGAGGCCGTGCGCTGCATAGAGGAGGGCATAGTCGGCGTGCGCGACGCCAATATCGGCTCCCTGCTGGGGTGGGGGTTTCCCGCCTTTCTTGGCGGCGTCCTAGGCCAGGTGGATTTTGTCGGCGCGGATGCGATGCTGGAACTATGTGAGGAGCTCCAGGGCCTATACCCGGACCGCTACTCGCCGCCGAAGCTCTTGCGCGACATCGCCAGAAACGGGCATATGTTCAGAGACCACGCGGCCGCGGCGCCGACAGTCGCGGAGGCCATCCAGTAGCATCGCAACAGTCTGACGACCGTTTCGTGAAAAAGAAGCCCAAAACAAGGGGTCTGATTGGAAGGGAGGATATCGATGGATTTTCAGTCCCTCGCGGATATCACACGTCACTTTGCCATTACAATCCCGGATAATATCGCAATCCGGTATGATCAGCGTGACACGAGCTGGCAGGATTGGGACCGGATCTCTAACCAGGTGGCGAATGCGCTGGCGGGCGGCGCGTTTGGCGCCCGCATTGCCTATTTGGGCAAAAACTCGGATCGCGTGCTGCACCTGCTCTTCGGCTGCGCAAAGAGCGGCATGGTCCTCACCCCGATTAACTGGCGACTGGCCGTCGATAACATCTGTTTCATCCTCGAAGACGCGGAATGTGAAATCCTGTTCTTGGACCCGGAGTTCACGACCGTCCTGGAGACCGTCCGGCAGCGCTGCCCACAGCTTCGACTGTGCATAAGCACGGAGTCTACCGTGCCCGGCCTGCCGTCGATACAAGATTGGCTTGCCGTTCATCCCTACACCGATCCGGTGCGGTCGATCGACAAGGACGACGTGGTTCTGCAGCTATATACGTCCGGTACGACGGGAAAGCCGAAGGGCGTGCAGTTAACCCATCGCAACCTGCTGTTTTCGACCAGTCTGAGCCGCATTGACCGCCTTGGCAACTGGCGCGGCGACGATGTCTGTGTGTTGCCGACGCCTCTTTTCCACGCCGGTGGTCTCGGTTTCGGCTTATGTGCGCCCGCGGCCGGAGCGATGTTGATCGTCGTTCGCGGGAGCCGGCCCGAAGACATTATCCAGGCCTTCAAGGACGCGCCCAAACCAGTGACCCGCATAGGTCTTGTTCCGGCCATGTTCAGGCCGCTGATCGAGCATACCGAGTTCCCAAGCCTGTGCCCGCTTTCCCTGCGCTCGGTTACTTACGGCGGTTCTCCCATCGCCCTGCCGCTGCTGCGTAGCGCCATGTCGGCTTTTGGTCCGGTCATGACCCAGCTATTCGGTATGACGGAGACGGCAACGGTAGCGACGGCGCTCGAGCCAGCCGACCATGACCATCCTGAACGTCTGCTTTCCTGTGGCCGGCCGCTGCCGGGAGTCGATGTCCGCATTGTCCTGCCCGACGGAACACCTGCCAAAGTTGGTGAGTCCGGCCAGGTCACCATCCGTTGCGATTCAGTTATGAAAGGCTACTGGAAACGGCCGTTGGAGACAACGGCCGTGTTGAGCGATGGCACCTACCGGACCGGCGACGTCGGGTATCTCGACGGGCAGGGATATCTATACCTACAGGACCGGCTCCAGGACATGATCATCTCGGGTGGCGAGAACATCTACCCGACGGAGGTGGAGACCGTGCTCATGGAACACCCTGAGATCGCTGATGCCGGCGTCTTCGGGGTTCCCGATCCGAAATGGGGGGAAGCCGTAAAGGCGGCGGTTGTCCTGAAGCAGGGTGCCAACGTTACGGCTGATGATATCATCGCTTTCAGCCATGCCAGACTAGGAGGTTTCAGATCTCCCAAAAGCGTCGATTTCATGGATGCCTTGCCAAGGAACGAGACCGGAAAGGTGTTAAGACGCGTCCTGCGCGAGCCGTACTGGCAAGATTTGAAGCGACGCGTGAGCTGATGTCGTCTCACGACAGAGGGTAAGGAACGGAGGCGGGTCAAATCCAGTGTATCCCAGGCGAGCGGATCTGCCGGGACGGTTCCTGGATGTCTGGAGCATGGCATGAACAAGTCTCTCAAGGCACGTCTCGCGGACGGCGACATGGTGATCGGAACCTTCGTCAAGACGCCGTCTCCGATCCTCGTCGAAGTGCTGTCGCTGACGGCGCTCGATTGCCTCTGCCTCGATGCAGAGCACGCCCCCTTCGATCGCGGCACTCTGGATCTTTGCATCATGGCCGCCCGCGCGTCGGGCATGGACGTGCTGGTCAGGGTCGCGTCGTCGTCGCCCGAGCTTATCCTGAACGCCCTGGATTGCGGTGCGACCGGGATCGTGGTGCCGCATGTATGTTCTGCCGACGAGGCGCGGGCGGTGGTGCGTGCCAGCCATTACGGCCATGGCGGTCGCGGCTATGCGGGCTCCTCCCGTGCCGCGGGCTATACAACGCGGTCGATGGCGACGCATCTCGCGGCCAGCGCCGAACGGACCGTGGTGATCCTGCAGATCGAGGATCCGGAAGCCGTGGACGCCGTCGCCGAAATTGCCCAGGTTCCCGGAGTGGACGCGCTGTTCATCGGCAGGGTGGACCTGACCGTCGCGTTCGGCGCCGCCAGCCAGGACGAGCCCGAGGTGGTCGCCGCGGTCGAGGCCGTATGCGAGCAGGCACGGCAATGCGGCCGGCCGGTGGGCATGTTCCTGTCCCGCGTCGAGGATGCGGCTGGCTGGCGCGCCAAGGGTGCCAGCCTGTTTCTGCTGGGTTCGGATCATGGCTTCCTGTTGTCTGGCGCGGCCGACCTGCTGGCCCGCGCGGGACGGGCATGACCGGGGATGATCCATCCTGGCTGATCCACGCCACTATCGCCGAACTTGCCCCGCGGATGGCCGGCGCCGTGCTCCGCGCCGAGGCGTTGGTCCGGGCCTGCCTCGACCGGATCGCCGCGCATGACAAGGCGGGGGCCGGCCGGGAGACGGGATTATCGGCGATCCGTTGTCTCAATCCGGATGCGGTGGCGGAGGCCCGTGCCCTGGACGCCGAACGCGCACGCACCGGCAGGGTACGCGGCCCTCTGCACGGGCTTCCCGTCGTTCTGAAGGATAATATCGACATGCAGGGGCTGCCGACCACCTCGGGAAGCCGCGCCCTGGCGGCGGCGCTTCCGCTAGGCGAGGCGGAACAGACCCGCCGGCTGCGTGCAGCGGGCGCCGTGATCGTCGCCAAGACCAACCTGTCGGAATTCTCCTTCGAGATCCGGTCGCGCAGTTCACTCGGCGGCGACGTGCGCAACCCGTTCAACCGCTCGGTGACCGCCGGGGGATCCAGCGGCGGCACAGCGGCGTCCGTTGCCGCCGGCTTTGCGGTCGCCGGCCTCGGGACCGACACCGGCGGCTCGATCCGCACGCCAGCCGCCTTCAACGGTCTGGTCGGGCTTCGGCCCACCCAAGGCCTGATCGATCGGCGCGGCATCGCACCTTTGGCGCCATCGACGGACACCATCGGCCCGATCGCCCGCTGCGTGCAGGACATTGCCTGTCTTCTTGGCGTCATGACGGATACGCCCGGCCGCGACTGGCTCGCTCCCCCGCCGGAACAACGACGAACGCTGCGCGGCGCCAGGATCGGCGTCATGCGGCAGGCCTTCGGCGGGAATGCCCAGATCGGGGAGGCCATGGAGCGGGCGCTGCGTGTCATGCAAGCTGGCGGAGCAAGGCTGATCGATCCGGTGCAGCTTGCTCCCGAAATGCTGCCGATCGACCGGCCGCACGTCGTCGATTGGGAGTTCGGCCCCTTCTTCGACGCCTACCTCAGAGCGAACTTCATGCCCGGGACCGCACCCGCCTCGATGGCGGAAATAGGCGCGCAGGGCAAATATCTGGCGGAATACCGCGAGGTGATCGAGCGGAGGCGAGCCGTCACCGACCTGGACGCGCCGGCCTACCGGGAGATCCTCGCCTTTCACCGGCGTCTGGAGAGGGGTCTTTCGGAGTTGATGGACCGCCACGGGCTCGACGCCGTGGTCTATCCGACCTCCGCCGCCATTCCGGAATCGCTGGATAATCCGGCCGGAGGCTGGGCGCCGGAACTTGCGGCCTGCAGCGGCTTCCCCGCGCTGACGCTGCCTGTCGGACAGGCCGGCAACGCAACACCGATCGGTCTGGAGATTCTGGGCCGCGCTTCCGCCGAACCCATTCTGCTGGGGCTTGCCGATGACCTCGAACGTCGCCTCGACCGGCGCTACATCCCCGACCTTGGCTTAACTTGATCCGTTGCGCTGCAAGGTTTCGGGCTGCATCAGCCAGATGCCGGCGGCGAGTGCGAAGCTGACGCTGCCTGTGAGCATCGCCGTGGTCAGCCCGAAGCGGCCGGCGATCCCGGCAGTGACCAGCGGCGCGAAGAAGCTGATCACGCGGCCCCAGTTGAAGATCGAGGCCGCCGTCGAACGCAGATGCGCGGGATAGAGCTCTGCCAGCCAGGGACCCCAGATGACGCTGGAACACAGGCATCCGCCATACACGAAGCCGACCGCGCGCAGGATCGGCAACTGCGTGGGTACCGCAAGAAACACGGCGATGGCCACGGACGCGATCAGGAAGCCGAGGGCGTTGAAGCGGCGTCCGAAACGGTCCGCGGTCCAGCCCCAGAAGAAACCGCCGACGATGTTGCCGGCGAACTGCCATGCCACCAGACTGCCGGCAACGCTTCCGGTGAGGCCACGGACGCTGGTGAGATAGGTGGTGAGCCAGCCGCTATAGGCCTGGTAGCCGAAGAAGTTCAGCCCGGTCATGATCGCCAGCAGGAGGGTTCGGCGTCGCAGGCCGGGATGGAACAGCTCGCCGATCGGCAGCCGCCGCTTGCCGCGGTCCCTGTGGCCCTGCGTGCGGTCATTGGGGATCAGGGCGAAGACCAGAGGTGCGAGGATGAAGGGGGGCACCCCACCGATCCAGAGCAGGATCCGCCAGTCATGGTGGGCGGTGAGGCCGAGGGCGAGGCCGAGCACGACGATGGAGCCGCTGAAGCAGGCGTTGAGCGTGCCGGCCAGGCGGCCGCGCACCCGCGCATGGAACAGATTGACATAGATGCCGACGGCGACCGGGAACGAGCCGCCGGTGAAGAAGCCGAGGCCGAAGCGCTGGACGAGCAATTCGACATAGGAGGCCACCAGCACGCCGGACAGCAGAAGCGCGCCATAACCTACAATGAGGGCGCCAAGCATGTTGCGGCGCCCGAAGCGGTCGGCCAGCTGCCCCATGATGATCGCGCCGACGAGCGCCCCGGCGCCCTGCGCGGAATAGGCGGAGCCGGCCTGGAGCAGGCTTAGATGCAGGGTCCCGCGAAGGAACGGCCGGAGCACGTCCACCGAGTTCCATGCCCAGCCGTACAGGAACTCGCTGCATAGCAGCAGCAGGAACACCAGCAGCCGGCGCCGGACAGGCAGGTCCGGCACCGGATCGATCAAGATATTGCCCGACGCCATGGCGGTCGATCCGGACTTGTCGGCGATCGCCGTTCCGGGCATTGGCGCCGCGAGGCCTAGAATTTCACGCCGGCCCGGACGCCATAGAAGGCCGGCGGTCCGTACGAGACCTGGATACGCGCATCGCGGCCGACAACGCCGCTGTACAACACCGCGACATTGGTGACGTTGGTGCCGAACCCTTCGACATAGAATTTCTTCGAGGCCGCGGTCCAGCGCAGGCTCATGTCGAACTGGCTGTAGGATTTCTGTTCGTCGAGCGCGGTGTTATAGTCGGTGTTGTAGTATTTGGTCGAGTACAGCCAGCTAATGTAGGGCGACACCGTGCCGTTCCGGCCGAGGTTGAAATCGTAATAAACGGCAAGAGTGGTCTTCAATTTTGGCGACATCGGTATGTATTTGCCGGAAAGATCGACCGAGACCGGATCCTCGCCGTTGGATTGGCCGAAGAAGTTGTTGCTGCTGATATATTTCGTATAAACCGCATCGAGATAGGCGGCGGTTGCATCGATGTGGAAATCGGTGAAAGGAAGCGTCCTGAGCGCGAATTCGGCGCCCTTGCTGTGGGCCTGGCCGGCACTGCCGAAATAGGACACGAGCGGCGTATAGACGTTGATCTGCAGATTGCTGAAATGATTGTAGAACAGGCTCAGGTCCGTCTGCACGCGGCCATGCAGGAAGCTGTTCTTCGCGCCGATCTCATAGGCGGTCACCTGCTGCGGCGCATAAGTGCTGGGAATTGTCTTGTCGCCGCCGGTATCGTTCACGCCGCCGGACTCGAAGCCGGTCGAGACCGTTCCGTAGTACATGCTGTGATGGTTGGGGGTCAGCTCAAGCCCCGCGCGCCAGGTCTCGCTATGGAAATATGGCTCGCCGGCGGTCACGCTGTAAGGAGCGCCATTGAAGTTCAGGGTTCCAGGTGTTCCATTGGCGTAATCGGCAAAGGCGAACTGCTTGGATTCCACCGAGTAGCGGGCGCCGCCGATGACCTTCAGCCAGTGCGGAATGATGAAATAGGAGAACTGCCCGTAGCCCGCATAGGCATTGGTGGTCAGCGCGGTCGTCTCCTTGTAGCCGGCCACGTCCGAGCCCGGGGCCGTGATGTCCTGCTGGTAGTCCTCGTGGATATCGTCATGCAGATAGAAGGCGCCGACGATCCACTGCAGCGGCGTTGTCTCGACCGATGCCACCTGCAGCTCCTGGCTGAACGAACCGTCGCGTGTGTCCGGTGTCTGGATGCCGGAGCCGAAGCCGGCCGCCGGAGCCGCGAAGATGATGCTGCTCTGGTCATTATCCGCACTCCGATGCGCGCGGAAACTCGTGTAGCCGGTGATCGATCGCAACACGACCGGACCAAGGTTATAGCTGACGGTGTCCGAGACATATTTCTCGACGATATGTTCGAATGGCTCGTAGTTCCAGTCGTTGGTGTAGGGGCCCCCCGTCACCGGCAGGCCAATGTCGACGCCATGAACAAAGTCCGTGCCGTTATGAACCGACGGGTTGACCGCGTAGGGCACGCCATTCGCCGACTGATATCCCGTGGCCGGGTTGATCAGCGTGCCCGCCACCTTGTAGCCGTAGGAACCGGCGCCTGCGTCCTGACGGTCCCAGAGCCCTGCGTGCACGACGACGTCGAGCTGGCTGGTCGGGTCCCACTTCAGGGCGATTCTCTCGGCGTCTTCGTTCTCGTCCGCCAGCGCCACGCTTGGGGTCGTGCTCGAAAGCACGTAGCCGTCGTGGCTCATATGCACTGCGGCGACACGCACCGAAAGCGTATCGCTGATCGGGACGTTGACGTAACCATCAACCTTGACCTGGTTGTAGTTCCCGTATTCGGCGTTCACCGCCGTGGAGAAGGTCTGCGTCGGCAGATTGGTCACGACGCTCAGGTTGCCGCCGAAGGTATTGCGGCCATACAGGGTGCCCTGGGGGCCGCGCTGGACCTCGACCCGGTTGAGGTCGAACAGCGGAATGCTCTGCTGCTGGGTGCGGCTCTGATAGATCCCGTCGATGAAGAAGCCGATGACCGGATCATTCTGCGCGCTCACCAGGCTGGTGCGCACGCCCCGGATCGCCGGGAAGGAGTCTGATCCCTGCTGGCCCCAGGTGAAGCCGGGAGTCACGAATTGCAGGCGGCTGGCGTTATCGATATGGGCGCGGGCAAGCTGCGCCGACGAGACCGAGGTGACCGCGATCGGCACGTCCTGCAACCGCTCGGACCGACGCTGCGCGGTCACCACCACTTCCTCCAGAGCCGGTGCCTTTGGCGCAGGGGATGCGGCCGGCGCCTGGACGGTAGCAGATTGCGCCAGCGCGGTGTCACACAAGCCGACGCCGGCCAAGGCCGTCGCGACCATGAGCGCGCGTCTCAGCTTCAGTCTCGACACAAGCATGCTTGTGCTTACGACAACGAGATTGGCAGACACCAAGCATCTCCTCCTTGCGGTACGAATCGTCGAAGACCTTGGCGAACCCATGGAACCCCCAGGCAGCCGGCAAATTTGACTGCATTCGAATTCATAATGCAAGGGCAAGAGTGTGGCTTATGTATCGAAATTGTAGCCGCATTCCTTTCGTTGGAATGATCAGCTTAACTGTTGGGCAGTTCCAGGTCCTTCCAGCGGCATCGGACCAATATTTCGCCATATCCGTGGAAGAATGCGAATGCAGCCGCTTTATGGCTGGACGCGCTATTTCAGCCGCGCGGACGCGCCGGCAACGAATTCTCCGGCGAACAACCGGCGCTCCGCCGGGATGCTCGGGTCGTCGATCCGTTCCATCAGCATCGCCACCGCCGCTTCCGTCATCCGACGTACCGGCTGACGGATCGAGGTGACGCGATAGCTGGCCCAGCTGGCTGGCCCCGACCCGTCGAAGCCGACCACCGACACGTCCGCCGGCGTCGTCAGGCCGAACTCGTGCCGGCACGCATCGATGGCGCCGATCGCCATCAAGTCGTTGACGCACACGATCGCATCGAACCGGGCGCCCCCCTCCATCAACCGCCGCACGGCGCGCGCCCCACTTTCATAGCTGAAATCCCCGCGTATGACCGGCACGTCCTTGATCCTGGCACGCGCCAGGAAATCAATGGCCGCCTTGCGCCGGTCTTCGCCGACGGAGCTGTCGTCCGGCCCGGCGATCACCGCAAAACGCCGGTGCCCCGCGCCAAGCAGACGCCCGACAAGATCCTGCTCACCAGCCACCGAATCGCAGGAGATCGAGGCTGCGGGCGCCAGGGGCGACGTCCGGTTATACAGGACCAGCGGCACACGGTGCTCGTCGAACATGCGCACCTGCCGGTCCGAAAGCAGAGCGGCGCAGATCACCCCGTCGACGCTGTGGCGGAATACCTGGTCCAGCGCCTCGTTCACGTCACTTTCGGCGTTCAGCGCGAACAGCAGCACCCGCATGTCTCGCGCCGTCAACCGGTGGGTGAGCTCCGCCAGAACCTCGGGATAATACAGGTTGGTCAGGCTGGAGATCAGCACCGCGACCAGGTTGGTGCGACGGGAGATCAGGCCCTGCGCCAGGGCGTTGGGACGATACCCCAGCTCGGCGGCGACTTTCATGACCAGCTCGCGGGTCTTGGGGGCGATGCTGGCGTTCGGCGCGAAACAGCGCGAGACGGCGGATTGCGAAACGCCGGCGACACGGGCGACGTCATACGAGGTGGGGCGCCTGCCGGACGGGCTCGCCTCTGCCGTCGCCGACGGTGCAACCTCACCGCCGGCTGCCCGATTTCGCCGCTCGCGTTTTGACATCGAAACCGTGATTGCCTCCAACTGACGGAAGCAGCCGTAGCACAACCGGCACCGCTTCATGAAAAACGGCTCGACCCGCCGCAGAAAGCGTTTGGAAGTCATTGCATTCGGATGCAATAGAGCATGGCGCTGGTTTCGGCGCGCGGGCGGAACCCGGCATGGAGGGATCAGTATGGCGGACAATGCAGCCCCGAGGGGCTTCGAGGGGCGGGTGACCTATGAGAAGGCTCCGGCGCGCGATCCGGTCGCGGATCAGGGCGAGGTCGCGGGTCTGGTTGCCAAGGTGCTGCGCGATGTGCGTACCCGTGGCGATGCCGCTGTCCGGCACTACTCCACCGAATTCGACAAGGTGGACCTCGACCGGTTCGAGGTTTCCGCCGCGGGCCGGCGCGCTGCCGTCGACGACATGGCCAAGCAGACGCGATCGGATACCGAATTCGCCATCGAGAACGTGCGACGCTTCGCCACGGCGCAGCTTGCCACCATCCTGCCGCTGGACATCGAGACCCTGCCCGGCGTGCATCTGGGCCATCGGGTGATCCCGATCGAGCGCGTCGGCGCATATGTGCCCGGCGGCCGGTTCCCGCTGCTGTCCGCGCCGATCATGACCATCGTGCCAGGCAAGGTGGCCGGTTGCGACGAGGTGGTGGCCTGCCTGCCGCCGAACGCCCACCCGGCCATGATCGCCGGCTGCCATCTGTCCGGCGCGGACCGCATCTTCCGCATCGGCGGCGCGCAGGCGATTGCCGCCATGGCCTACGGCACCAAGACGGTGCCGCGCGTGGACAAGATCATGGGACCCGGCAACGCTTTCGTGAACGAGGCGAAACGGCAGGTGTTCGGCCCGGTGGGCATCGATCAGCTGGCCGGCCCGTCGGAGATCTTCATCCTGGCCGACGCCACCGGCAACCCCGAACTGATCGCCACCGACCTGCTGGCGCAGGCCGAGCATGATGTCCGCACCCGTGTCGGCCTGATCACGACCGACCGCAAGCTCGCCGAGGCCACCGTGAGGGAGGTGGCGCGGCAACTGACCGGGCTCGCCACCGCCGAGGTGGCCGGGGCTGCCTGGGCAAATTACGGCGAGGTCGTGCTTTGCGAGGACATGGCGGCGATGATCGCCTACTCGGACCATGTCGCGGCCGAGCATCTTCAGCTTCATACTACCGAGCCGATGGCGCTGTCGCGGAAGCTGCGGAATTACGGATCGCTGTTCATCGGCGAGAATGCCAGCGTGGTCTACTCGGACAAGACGGTCGGCACCAACCACACGCTGCCGACCATGGGTGCCGCGCGCTACACCGGTGGCCTATGGGTCGGGTCCTACGTGAAGATTGCCACCTACCAGTGGCTCGAGCCGCGCGCCGTGGCGATGGTCGCACCGCCAGCGGTGCGCCAAAGCGCCAGCGAAGGTCTCGAGGGGCACCGGAACGCCGCCGTCATCCGTCTCGACCAGGCCGCCGTCATTCGCGGCCTGTAATCACAGGCCAAGGCAACCGGGACCGGTGCGTCCCGGTCCTGCCGAGTCCTGCCCGGACAGGGGCTGCCTTAGTGCCCGTTTGAGAATGGTCATGGATGGGCAATGCGCCGGAGTAGCAATGCGCCCATGCTGACGCGG
>CAXTCT010000039.1:0-12260 GCA_964242565.1 uncultured Acetobacteraceae bacterium
CTGGCCGCCATTGTGGTCATCGCCGGGCTGTACGCCTGCTATATCGGCGTCGGCGCGAAAGTGTTCGGCTTCCTTTCCAGCTATGGCAGCGAGGAAGGCATCATCCAGGGCGGCGGGATCTGGCTGTTGGCCGGCCTGGGTGAATTCGTGGCGCTGCCGCCCGCGGCAGGCCCGGTCTATTTCCTGTTCTGCGGCGTCGCCTTGATGATGGCGGCGTCCGCCATGCTCATCCACAACCGCATGGCGCTGTCACCGGCCGAGGATGCGATCCGGGTCTGTCGCCAGGCGGGATGGCTGGCGGCCGCCTTCCTGATCCTGCTCAGCCCGCATTATTCCTGGTATTTTCCGTTCCTGGCCGTGTTCGCCACGGTGGCGCCGGCGCGCACGGTGATCTGGCTCTCGGTGGCGCCGCTGCTGCTCGACCTGTGCCCGTTCCCCGACCATTTCCTGTGGCGCGCGCTGGTCTATGCGCCGGCTCTGTGCCTTGCGGCCCTCGATCTGCGAGGCGGCGAACAAGGCGCGCGTTCGCGGTTGGCGGCATTATCGAGAACCGGATTGTTCAAGCAGCGGGTCTTCGAGATCCGCCATTGAACGAAGTCGCCTCGGCAGCCGTCAGAGAACCGCCGCCTTGCGACGGCTTTCCCTGACGAGCCCGGCCTTTCCCGGCGCACGGACTTCAGGTCCCGCAGGCGAAGCCGGATCCGGAGGCGAGAGCAGGGCGGGAAGTGCCGAAGGATCTGGAAATGCCGGGACGACGATCTCGGCCGGCAGGGGTGCCCCCTTCAGGCGCGCCTGTACCTGCTGGACCATCGCATCATCGACGCTGCCCCTCGCCACCGCCGTGATGCAGCCGTCTTGCACGGTCACCTCGAAGCCGGTCAGCTGGGTGGACGCGACGCCATTGACGATGTTGACCAGCACGCAGGCGAACTCGCCATCAAGCCAGCCGGCGCCGAGCTCGATGGAGACACTGAAACCACCGCAGAGCGGCGCATCGGAGAAATAAGCGGCGAGATCGCCCCGCACCTCGCGCGATGTCGGCACGAAGATCCGGGTGCCGGCCTGCCTGTCGACGAGGGCGACATACAGCCGTCCGGCCAGCCCGGAGCCGGGCAGGAAGGCCCAGCCCCTGATCGTGAAGCTGCGGCTGGGCAACTCCCGCTCACCGGCTTGCGCGCCATCGAGTTCGCAAACCCGATCGATATGATGTTGCAGCGACTGGGCGCGGCCCCAGGCATGGTCCTTGATGGCCAGGCGCGGCAGCGCGATGTCGAGATCCTCGCCGGTCTGCCCCGAGACACGATGGAAGGCGCGCAGGATCGCATCGTTGGACGGCGGCGCGAGCACGGCCGCGATGACCTGGCCCGCTTCGACCTCGACCTGCAGCGATGTCAGGCAGAAGGCCGCCCGGTCGCCGAAGCTGTTGATGATGGCCACCTGGTAGCGGCCTTCGCACCATTTGCCGCGCAGGGCGATCTGTCCGGCGAAGCCCGAGCGGCGGGGGGCTGCGGGAAATTTGGACATGATGTCGTCGCGGATGTCACGGGAGGCCGGGAAAAAGATCACCGGCCCGTCATCGCCGCCGATCAGGGCCAGGAAGATCTGGCCGCCGACGCGTATGTTCGGCACGAAGCTCCAGCCGGTGACATGCAGGTCCGGCGCGGGCTTGAAGTTCTTCTTTTCCAGCATCTCGGGGGTGAAGCCGCAGACGGAGTCGATATAGACCTCCGAGCCCTGGATATGCCCCCAATCCTGGATGTTCGAGGGCAGCTCGAGGCGAATGGTCGAGCGGCGGCTGGGATCGAAGATATGCCGCGGCGGTGCCAGCTGCTTCCAGCTTGGATGCGGCAGCAGATGCAATTGCCCGGCATCCAGGCCGAGCCCGACGTCGCCCAGTGGCCGGGCGGGCGCCACCGACCGATAGATCTCCAGCAGCGACGACGCGTAATGGCGGTAATCGGTCCACAGATGGGGACCGATATTGGCGCGGATCGCCTGACGGGTGGCGGGGCTGGCCCGCAGCAGCTCCAGATGGTCCAGCACGGCGCTGGTGTTGCCGATGGCGACCTTGAAGCCGTTGACGCCGTGCGCGACCCGGTCGCCGAAGGCGCCGACATCGCTTACGATCGGGATCAGCCCGCCCTGCCATACTTCGGACAGCGAGATGCAGTAGGTCTCCGGCCAGATCGAAAGATGCAGCGCCACGTCGGCATGGGCGATCGTGGTCAGGTCGCCCGGCGCGTAACGCCCGTGATAGGTCACGTGAGGCTTGTCCCAGCGCTCGAACACCTCGGCATATTGCGGTTCGGCATTGCCGAGCAGATGGAAGCGGAACAATTGCGGGTTGGCCTCCTCGATCAGGCTGAGGATGGCGTCCGCACCTTTGGAGCGCAGGAAATTGCCGACCACCGCGACCACCAGCGGGGCATCCGCCACTTCCGTGCGTTGCGGCGGCGTGTCGATCACGGTGCTGTTCGGCATCGGGATGCCGAGCACCGCCCGGCGGCGGCGGGCCAGCTCCGGATAGATCGTCATGGTCAGCCATTCGGAATATTCGGTGCCGAACAGGAACACGTCGATCGAGCGGATCACCTCGACCATGAAGGCACGCCGCGTTTGTTGCGCGCCGGCCGGAACGTTCTCGGCGATGCGCAGGCAGATATCGCAGGCGCTGATCGATTTATGGCCGATGTCGCAGAACACCTGCTCGTGGTTGAGCAGGTTGTAGCGCGAGCAGACCAGGAAGAAATCATGCGCGGAAAACACGGTGCCGACGCCGGCCGCTTTGGCGATGATCGGCAAGGAGGCGGTGTGATGGCCAAGATGCTGGAAATGCACCAGGTCGAAGCCGTAGAGGCCGATGACGTTGGAAAAGGCGGCTTCCTCGGGCGCATCGGTCAGGCTGTCGAGCCAGCCGATCTCGTGCATGTCGAAACGCTCCAGCACGATGCCCTTGTCGTCCATCAGATGGCACTGGCCATCCCGCCGCAACCAGAAGAAGACATCGGCCTCGCGCTCGAACATGGCCGACAGGGTCTGCTGATAGACCTCGACGCCGCCCCACTCGTTGCGGTGGATCGTCGAATGGGTGCACATCAGCACGCGCAGCTTGCGGCTCGCCGGGATGCCTGGCGCGGCCGGCTGCCGCTGGATGGTGAAGCTCCCGCGGGTGATGTCGCTGATCTGCTGCAGCCGGTGGGTGTAGAGCTGGCTTCCCGCCACCTGCTGCTGTGTCCGGAGGGCGCGTTCCGCGCGCAGCTCGGGATTTTCCAGCAGGCGGCTGATCCTGCCGACGAGCTGGCCTGCATCGCGCACCACATCGACGCCGCCGACGGCGGCGAAATGCGCGCCGTCCATCGCGTCGCCGCATTCGACCACCTGCGCCGTGCCGCTCAGCCCGAGCTCGTACAGCCGCGGCCCGGGCGCCGTCGCCTGGCCGACATCGCCGTGGCTTGCATAATCGCGAAACATGGTCAGCGTGACACGGCTGGCATTGGCGAAGTCGATGAAGCTCTCATGGCTGATCGGCCACTGGATCGCGAGGCGCGCGAGATCCGACGGCAGCGGCGGCAGATATTCGTTGGTCGGGCAGACCAGCTTGAGCCGCGCGTCGGGAAACGCGTTCATGATGCGTCTGAGGCTGGCGATGCGGTTCGGCCACATCGTGCCGGCAAAGAAGATGTCGTAGTCGAGTTCGCCGTCAGGCTTGATGGGGCGGTAATGGAACCGGTTGCTTGCCGCCAAAGGCAGGTAATGCCCTTTGCCGCCGTAGCTCGCGACGCAAGCCGGATCGTTGGTGAGGATATGGTCGAACAGGTCCGTGTTCTGGAGGTTGTACTCCAGCATGAACGGGTCCTCGAACAGCCACAGGACCATGGTGCGGAAAGAGCCGCGCACCCGTCGCAGCAGCCCTTCATGCAGGCGCTGGCCGTCGAGGCAGATCAGCACGTCATGCATGCCGCCCGCCGCGATCGGCACCAGCGTGCGGTTGTCCGCGAGCACGACATTCTCGTGGCCGAACAACTGACGGGCGGCGTCCTCGACGGCCAGGGTCAGATAGGAATTCGGATTATGCGTGAAGTTGGTGTTGTAGATGACGGTCATGCGGCAAGTCCCCGCGCCTTGAGTGTGTCCACGACATGCCGCGCGCGATGCGCGTAGGTATGTTCCGACAAAGCGCGTTTCTGGGCGAGCTCGGCGGTCTTCAGCCCACGCTCGTCCTCGGACAGGTAATATTCGAGCAACCGGTCGAACTCGACCTGGTTGGAGAAGGTGGGGATCTCGTCCTTGGTGAAATAGCGCCGAAGCTCGTAGGTGTCCTCGTGGAAAAACTGCACCGACCCCGCGAGCGCGGTCTCGAACGTGCGCGGTCCGGGCGAGGATGGGGTGATCATGTAGCGGCGATTCTCGAAATGCAGGCTGCGCCCGAGATTGAGCACGATCCTCGAACGCTGATAGAGTTCTATGAGCTGGGCCTTGTCGATGCGGCGGTCGGAAAAGCCGTGACCGAACTTGCCCCAGCCGGGACCGATGAAGCAGAGGTTGAGCCCGGACAGGCTGGAGCGCAGATCCTCGACCACTTCCTGGCGGCTGGTGAAGGCGACCCCGCAGAACATCACGTCGATGGTCTTCTCGCGGTTCGCGCTGATCGGCATGTAGTGGCGCTTGTGGCAGCCGGCCAGAGGCAGGTGGAAGGCATTGGGATGGGTGTAGAAATTGACCCCCCAATGGTCGCAGGAAAAGATCGCGTCGAAATCATGCTCGATGCGGTAATTCGCATCCTGCTCGTAGGGGTCCTCGGTCGCCCAGAAGACCGTGACCTTGCCGAGGCGCCGGGCGGCGCGGCTGACCTCGCCGAAATAGGTGCTCTCGGGGAGATACGAGCCGATGCCGATCACGATGTCCGGCTGTGTCTGCGCCACCACCGACGCCGCGCCGCTGATGTTGGCGGACAGGACGTTATCCTCGCCCAGATGCTCGACCCAGCCATCGATGATGGAGTTGCGCACTTGAGCGTTCGCCTGCGACTCGTACCGGCCGCCGCTGCAGATGAGAATCTTCATTGCGTTTCCTGTCCTTCATGGTTCAAGTCAAGCAACGAGTTCCATCGTTTGACGTAATGTTCATAACCGGAAGGAGCCACAAAAAACCAGTGCCTCCAGGTCTGAAATACCGGATCATCCCGCCTGTAGTCAGGATTTTTCAGCAGTCTACCAGCCGCCGCGGGTTTCGGGCCATGGAAATGTACGATCCGCGCATGCGGTTGCGCACCCCAGTGCGGCTTCCAGTTATAGGTCGGTGAGAGCGGGTCCCAGCGGCCCTTGTAATAGAGTTGAAGCAACTCCTGGTCGTATCCGCCGACGCGGGCGAAATTCTCGCACATGAACTCGATCAACGCCGGGCGGTCGCGGCGCATCCGTTCCACGTTCACAACCATCACGCCGCAGTTGACGTCGTCATGGAACGAACCCGGATCGAACTGGGGCGCGATCGCGAACAGCTCGGGACGCAGATGGTCGATCGCCACCGCGGTCTCGAACATCACGTCGCAATCGGTGTAGAGGACATACGGCTCCTCGGTCTCGAGCAGCCCGATCTCGAGCCGCATGAAGGCCCCTTCCGCGGTCTTCATATAGTCGGGCCATTCCGGCTTCTGCTGTTGCTGTGCCTGATGCAGCTTTTCGTGGAAGCTCAGGCGGTGGAACATGACCATGACGCCGCTGGCCCGCATCTCCTCGGTGAAATCATCCTCCGGCCCGTCATAGATCATGTGCGGACGCAGGCTGGTGCGGCTTTTCGCCGACGCCACGGCGACGCGGATGCAATCGCGGAAACCCTGGTCCGGGTCGGCGTCGAGCGTGGCGCGGGTAATGGCGAAATACCATTTGGCGCCGGCGGGCGTCGCCGGAGCCGCAACCGGCTTTTCGCCGAGGTCGCGCGAGAGATCGATCACCCGTGCCGCCAGACGCTGGTAGACCAGCCGTTCGTAATGGGTGGGTCCGGTCAGGTCCTGCGGGGCGGCGACGAAATCATCCATCTGCAGCGGCGTCGCCTGGGGGAAGTCCGGCAGCAGATCCGCCAGCCAGCGGTTATGCTGCCTGTGCAGTTCGACCAGATCTTCCATTCCGGCGAATGGTCGTTCTCCCATCAGCAACACCAGGATCCGCGTCCCCGCCGGCGCCGCACCCAGGATCATGCGCACATTCTGCTTGAACGCCTCCTCGCCGATGCGGCCGGCCGGCTCGTAATGCGCGCGGAAATAGCCCAGCGCGTCGATCGCCTCCCGGGTCGGCCGGCGATGCGCGATTTCTTCCTCATGAAGCGTGAAAAGATCCGTGTGGCCCAGGGAGGCGGGCGAGAACGGCACCAGGTCGCCGGTGGTCCGGTGGCGGTAGAGATGGTAATGGGCGTCGGCCCAGAAACTCAGCAGCCAGACACGGGAAGCCAGCAGCGCGTCGGATGGGCGCTGCAGATCCTCCAGGCTGTAGCCGAGCGCCTGCATCGCCTCGAGGCGGCCGCCGTCGATGCCCTCGATGGCGTAACGCAGCATCTGCGTGTGGTCCCGGCGTATCTCGATGCCGGCGCGGCTGGTGTTCAGCCGCAGGAACAAGGTGCCGGCGTGGATGGTGACGTAGTGCGCCACCGCCTCGAGGTCGCAGCCGCCGCCTATGAAGATCGTGCCGATGTCCTTGGTCTGCGACTGCGCCCGCTCGCTGGCCGGATCGTAGAGCGTGATCCAGTCGCACGGAATGCTCTCGTCATGCAGGTCGGTCAGCACCTCGCCGGTGATGGCGATCCGCGGCCGGCCGAGCCGGCGATACAGCCACAGTTCGACATACATCCCGAGCGTGCGGCAGGAGAAGCAGTAATAGGCCAGGTCCTGGAAGGCGGCGCCGCGATGCTGGACGAAGAAGCCGACGAAGCCATAATCGCCGTAATTGTCCCGGACCCGTACCAGGCCGGCCTGGACAAAGAAGTTGCGGAGATGCTCGCGCAGCGCCGAACGCGCCTCGTCGATGTTTTCAGGCAGGCGCGTCTTGATGAAATTCAGCTGATTGGTTCGGTTCACCAGCTCGATCGCACGGTCGATATGGCGTTCGACATCATGCTCGATCTCGACCGTGATGCCGCTGCCGCGCAGGAAGTCATGTATTTTCTCGCCGGCGGCGACCTGGTCGTGATGCCTGGTCTGCAGCAGCCTGTACTGGGCGAGCCGGGTCAGTCCTTCGTCATCCTTGCCGGCGAATAGCGGGTCGTCGAGCATGTGGTCGATGATGCGTTCGTCGGCGACCTGCAGGCCCGGTACGAAGTAGGCGGCCTCCTTGAGGTTCATCGGATTGTCGTCGATGAAAAGGACAGTTTCCGGGCGTAGTGCCACGGCTTCGATGAGGGCCTTGATCCGCGGGCCCTTGGCCTCCCAGCTCACGCTCGGAAAGATGAAATACTCCCAGAGGCCCCATTCGCTCAGGATCCGTTGCACCGGTTCGAGGTCGTTCTTGGAGCAGATGGCGCTGACGATCCCCCGCCGGGCGAGCGAGACGACCGTCTCGACGGCCCTTTCGTTGCGGGTGACGCCGCCCTCGGTCAGGGTGCCTTTCCAGAAGGTCTCGTCCAGGTCCCAGATGACCAGCCTGACCCGTTCCCGTGCCACGGCTTCATGCGATAGTGTTTTGTCCGTCATGATCTTCGGCATGCTCACGTGCCTCCTGCAGACGTCCGAAGGCTGGCTCTCGTCCTGGCGGATCTTGTATCGAGCGGCGGTGGGATCATCACGGGATCGGGCGGCGGAGCGGCCGGAGCCGGTGCGAAACCGTCTGCCTGTGGCGACGCGGCGAAGACGCCGGCGAAGCCGCGCAGCACCGCCGCCTGGTCGACCGATGTCACTGCCCATCCGATCGCGCGGCCGTCCAGGAACGACACCCGGTATGCCGAGAGCTGGAAGGCGGCCTGGCCGTTGATCACCACGATGACGCCGATGCCATGTTCGCCATCGGCCCATTTGCCGGGCAGGCTGACCTTCGCCGTGTAGCCCGAGTAGAGCGGCGCTTCTGGCAGGGTCGCCTGCACATCCACCCGTGCCAACCGCTCGGCTTCAAGAAACACCACGTGCCGGCCGCTCCGATGGATCAGGCAGACGAACACCTGTCCGGCCTCGCGGGTGCCGGCCTGGAACACCCAGCCCTTGATGCTGAAACCATCCGCCGGCTTGAATCCGGATGCCGGCTTGGGTCCCAAAGCCGCCTCCGGTTCCTTGCTGAACACCTCCTGGCCGCAGATCTCGTCGACATGGAAGGCGCATTGCTGGATCGAGCTCCAATCGAGGATTGCCGCCGGCAGGTCGAGCTTCAACGGCCTGCCGGCGGGGGTATCGAGGATGTGCCGGGATGTCGCCCGCGTCTTCCAGTGCGACTGTGGGAGCAGGTGCAACCGCGCCACATCGAGGGCCAGCGGAAATCCTCCCGCACTTGTCCCCAGCCGTGCCTTCGGCGCCAGGGCGCGGTAGCTCGCCAGGATCTTCCTGACATAGGCATCGGCATCGACCCACAGATGCGGACCGATATTGGCGCGCAGCCGGTCGCGCAGGCCCGGATTGGCGCGCAGCACCTCCAGCAGGTCGAGCACGGCGGCGGCATCGCCGACGCCGACCTTGAAGCCGTTGACGCCGTGGCTGACGCGTTCACCCAGGGCGCCGATATCGGTCACGATCGGGATCAGACCGGCCTGCCAGACCTCCGACAGCGAAATGCACCAGGTCTCGGGCCAGATCGACAGATGCAGGGCAACCGCCCCCCTGGCCGAATCCCCCCCGGTGGCATCCCCCCCGGCGGCCTCTCCATCGGCGACGTGCCTCCGCGGCAGCGGCAGCTCTCCCGGAGCATAGCTGCCATGGCAGGTCACCTGGCGGCCGGCGCCGAGCCTTTCCAGAGCAGCAAGATAATCCGGCTCGACCCTGCCCATGATGTGAAACCCGAACAGCTTCGGATCGGCCGTCTCGATCACCTTGAGCACGGCATCCGCGCCCTTGCCGCGCAGGAAATTGCCGACCACCATCACATCCAGCCGGTGGGCGTCGCCGTCGGCGGGGTGCGGCGCCACGCGCGGCCCGGGCAGAGGCGGAGGCAGAGGCGGGGGCGGAAGCGGGCTGCGGGGCGCCGGTATGCCCATCACCAGCCGTGCCCGCGCGCGGATCTGGGGATAGATCCGCAGCACCAGTTCCTCGGACTGGCGCGAGCCGAACAGCAGCAGGTCGACAGAATGAAGCATCTGCTCCATGAAGCCGCGACGCTGCTGCTGCGCACCCGCCGGCAGCCCTTCGGCGGCGCCCAGGCAGATCGTGCAGGCGGTGATCGAGCGGTTGCCGATGTCGCAGAATTTCTGTTCATGGTCGAGCAGGTTGTAGCGCGAGCAGACCAGGAAGAAGTCATGCACCGACAGCAGGGTGCCGACCCCGCTGGCCTTGGCGATCAGCGGCAGTGACGCGGCATGATGGCCGAGATGCTGGAAATGCACGATGTCGATGTCGTAGGCCGCGAGCACGGCGGAGAAATGCCGCTCCTCGAAATCATCGCATAGCACATCGAGCCAGCCGATGTCCTCGCCGTCATAGCGCTCCAGGATCTTTCCCTGCGCGTCGAGCAGCTGGCAGCTACCGCCGCGGCGGACCCAGTACAGGGCGTCGATCTCCCGGTCGAGCATGCTGCACAGCATCTGCTGATAGACCTCCACCCCGCCCCAGACGTGGTTGTGGATCGTCGAATGCGTGCACATCAGCACGCGCAGCTTGCGCGGCCGCGCGGTTGCCTGCCGCCCCGGCATTTCGTCCATTGAAAGCTCGAGCAGACGCCGCAACCGATGTTCGTAACCATGCGCCGCCGCCACGGAATTCTGCGCACGCAGCGCCAGGGAGGCGCGCTGCCCGGGATCGGCGAGGATGCCGGCGATCCGCGCGATCAGCGTATCGTCGCGCGCGAGGACGATTCCGTCCAGATCGGCGAAATGCTCCGCGGACATGCGATCGTGGCGTTCCACCACCTGCGCGGTGCCGGCGAGGCCGAGCTCGAACAGCCGGGGTCCGGGCGCCGTGGCCAGCCCCGATGCGCCGTGGCTGGCATAATCCCTGAACAGGGTCAGCGTCACCCGGCTGGCATTGGCGAAATCGATGAACGCCTCGTGGCTGACCGGCCGGGTGATCGCGCGCTCGGCGATCTGCGGCGGCAGCGGCGGCAGATATTCGTTAGTGGGACAAACCAGCTTCATCGACGCATCCGGAAAAGCCGCGATCACCCGACGCAGCACCGACACCCGGTTTGGCCACATCGTGCCGGCGAAAAAAATATCGTAACGCAGCTGGTGATCAGGCAGGACGTCACGATACTGCAACATCCGGCTCGCCGCCAGCGGCAGGAAATGCCCGCGGCCCCTGTAGGCCGGCACACAGGATGGATCGTTGGTGAATATCAGATCGAACAGATCCATATGGGCAAGGTTATAGTCCAGCATGAAGGGGTCTTCGAACGCCCAGAGCACGATGCGGCGGAAGGCGGGCCGCACGCGGGCGATCAGGCCGGCATCGAGACGTTGGCCGTCGATGCAGATCAGCAGGTCATGCTCCGCGGTTGCGGCGGCCGGTGCCAGCATCCGGGTGTCCACCCGCATCACGCCCTCGGCACCGACCAGGGCGCGCAGGGCGTCCTCGACCGCAAGCCCGAGATAGGCGTTCGGATTGCGGGTGTCGTTGGTGTTGTAGAGCAGGATCACAGCAGCCCCTCCCGGAACAGGATGTCGGCCATACGCTGTGCCCGGCGGGCGTAGCTGTGTTCGGCCAGTGCCCGTTGCTGGGCACGCCGGGACGTGCGTGCGCGCAAATCCCCGGCCGGCAGGAACCGGTCGAGCAGACGACGGAAATCCAGCGAGCCCGAAAAACCGGGGATCTCGTCCTCCTCGAAATAATCACGGATCTCCAGCGTGTCCTCATGGAAGAACTGCAGGGCTCCGGCCATCGCGGCCTCGAAGGTGCGCGGGCCGGGTGTCGATGGCGCGATCTGGTAGCGCGCATTCTCGAAATTGAGACTTCTTCCAAGGTTGAGAACGATTTTCGACTGGGCGTACAAGCCGATCAATCGCCGCTTGTCTACACGCTGCTCGGAGAAGCCGGCGCCGGATGCGCCCCGGTCCTGGCCGCCCCATCCCGGACCTATGATGGCGATCCTCAGGCCTTCCAAGGCAGGCATCAGCTGGGCGATGATTTCACGGCGGTTGGCGAAGGCCACGCCGCAGAACAGCATGTCGATCGGCCGCTCGGCATCCTCGCATATCGGCACATGATGGCGGTGCGGGCAGCCGGCGAGGGGCAGGTGAAACACCCGAGGATGATCATAGAAGCGTCGGGTCCAGCGGTCGCAGGTGAAGATGGCATCGAACCCATGCTCGATCCGGTAGCTCGCATCCTTCTCGTAGGGATCCTCCGTGGCCCAGAAGGCAGCCACCGCGCCGGCCGCATGGGCCGCTCGCGTCGCTTCGCCGAAATAGGCGGTTTCCGGCAGATATGAACCGATGCACAGGACGAGGTCGGGCCTTATCATATCGATGGCGACCATGACGCTGTCCAATCTTGTCGAAAAAACCCGCGTCTCGGACAGGTGATCCACCCAGCCATCGCGTATCGAGACGCGGATCGAGGCATTGGCCTCGGACTCGAGCGGCGCGTCGCTGCAGATCAGGACGGTGATGTCGCGCTGTGCATCGTGTTCGCTTTCGACGGATTTCAGCAAGCGGTGTTCCAATCCTTCAATCCCCCTCGGGCGGATCGTATCGCTTCCGCGCCAAAAACGAGAGAGGGAACTGCATTTGGCGGACACGCCGTTCTTCTCAATAATTGGACGGGACCGCCATGATGATCGTGTCGTCCCTACCATATACAGAGGATCGCCGCGGGCGCGTATTTTGCTGATTGACACCGGTTTGAGGACGGCGCGCATATGCGCGGCGGCGTTCCGGGTCTGGCCAGGATCGGGCTTGCGCATCTCCCGGGCCGGATTTGGACGAAGAGGCAGTCTGGCTGATGAAACAAGATCCCTCGGCTGCCGGGGAGAAGCCCGGACCCGTGGCTCACACGCCGCTCTGGACCGTTTTCGATCAGCAATGGTACCTGCGCCGCTACCCCGGCGTGACCGTCCAGATGCGGGCGGTCGCGATCGACGATCCCGAACAATTCTACAACGACCATGGCGCGAGGCTCGGCCACTCGCCGAACATGTTCT
>CAXTCT010000040.1:0-12210 GCA_964242565.1 uncultured Acetobacteraceae bacterium
GCTGCGGCGTCGGGGAAGCACTTTCGATTCATACTGATCGGTTTCTGCTCTAGATGTTTCGTCCCGGGTTTTGATGGTGCATTCTTATCCGGTGAATGGAAGGAAGCATTATGGGCCAGGTTCGCCATGGATGCGCCACAACGACTGCGGCGGTCCGTCGAGCGATACAACATAGTCAAGAGAGCCTGAGGGTGCTGGCCAGGCACTACGGCATCAATCAGAAGACGTCGCCAAGTGGAAGCAGCGCAGCTCGGTGGCAGACCTGCCGACCGGCCCGACAGACCCGAAATCAACCGTGTTGTCCGTCGAGGACGAGGCGATCATCGTGGCCTTTCGTCGCCACACGCTGCTGCCGCTCGATGACTGCTTGTATGCCCTGCAGGCAACCATTCCGCATCTGAGCCGCTCGTCATTGCATCGCTGTCTGCAACGCCACACTTCGGCGGTCTCTTGCCGCCGAACCCGCTTGCCCGACGTCATGGGCGACAAGCCCGACAGGAAGAAGTTCAAGGAATACCCTCTTGGCTACTTCCACATCGACATCGCCGAGGTCCGCACCGAGCAGGGCAGGCTCTACCTTCTGGTCGCCATCGACCGGACCTCGAAGTTGCCTTCACCGAGCTGCATGAGAAAGCCACCAGGCAAGTCGCCGCTGACTTCCTGCGCGCCCTCATCAGAAACGTGCCCTACAAGATCCATATCGTGCTGACCGACAACGGCACCCACTTCACCACACCAGGAAACGTCTGCTCCGCCGCCGCCGCCATCCGCATCGCCATGGACACCGGCGAGCGCTTCCGGGCGCACTCGTTCGAGTATGCGTGTGCCCAGAACTATATCGATCATCGGCTGACCAAACCACGCCATCCGTGGACCAACGGACAAGTCGAGTGCATGAACCGCACCCTCAAGGAGGCCACCGTCAAGCGATACCACTACGAGAACCACGACCAGCTCCGAAGCCACCTTGCGGACTTCGTTACCGCCTACAACTTCGCCCGTCGCCTGAAGACCCTCAAGGGCCTCACGCCCTACGAATTCATCTGCAAAACCTGGACAAATGAGCCACAACGGTTCACCGTCGATCCGATCCACCAAATGCCGGGACTGAACATCTAGCCGGCCGTGCCGCCGGCCCAGGGCCAAGCGGGCCTCAGGATGGCGTCAGGCTGATCTGGGCCATGGGTGCGTCCCTATCGCGTCGGCCGCCATATCGCCGGGGGCACGTCTGGCGTGGACGCGGCGCGTATGAGCATGAACGAAGCGACATACAGCACGAAGAACGGGCGGACCCGGGCGAGGCCGGCAATGATGGCCAGGGTCGCGTTTAGCAAGCCTGTCGGGCTCGACCTATCCCGGTTCCGGGGTAGGATTTATGGATCGATCATCGATACAGGCTCGGTGGCAAAGCATAGGAAGCAGCCCATGGCTGAAGGCGGCAGCCACGCATCCCATCGGGCGGGGCAGCGTCATCCACGCTTCTTCTCGCCCGCGAGCCTGCTGCTGATCACCCCGCTATGTGTGTTGGGTGCGATCGTCGGGATGCAGGTGCTGGTCCGGCTCGGCGTGACCACCAACACCTCGCTGATCGGCGCGCTGGCCGCCATGGGCCTGGGACGGACGCCGATTGCCGCCTTGTCCCGCTACCGCTCGATCCATGTCCAGAATCTTGCCCAAAGCGCCATCTCCGCTTCCACCTTCGGCGCGGCCAACAGCCTCCTGCTCCCGATCGGCATTCCCTTCCTGCTCGGCCGGCCGGACCTGGTGCCGGCGATGCTGATCGGCGCTGTCGCCGCCATGCTGCTGGACGCGACGATGCTCTACCGGATGTTCGCCTCGGACGTGTTTCCGGCCCATGGCGCCTGGCCGCCAGGTGTCGCCGCGGCGGAAGCGATCCGTGCCGGTGACGAGGGCGGCCGCAAGGCGATCGTGCTTGGGGCGGGCCTCGGGGTCGGGCTGCTCGGCTCCATCTTCGGCATACCCATGGCGGGCTTCGGCGTCGCGTTCATCGGCAACGCGTGGGCGCTCGCCCTGTTCGGGATCGGCCTGCTGCTGCGCGGCTATGAGCGGATTCTGCTCGACCACCCCGTCTTTGCCGCCCTGGTCCCGGGCGGCGATATCAATCACGCCCACGTCGCCCAGGGCATGATGCTGGGGGCCGGCCTGGTTGCCCTGGTCCAGGTCGGCTCCACCATCCTGCGCCGCCGGTCCATCTCGGCACCCCATGAAGCCGGGCCCAGCCGGCGCCAGCTGGGTGCCACGCTCGGGCTTGGCGCCGGGGTGTATCTGCTGATCGCCGCCGGCATCGCCGCACTCGGTGGCCTGGCCGTTGGGATGGGCGTCGGAATGCTGGTATTGTTCGTGGTCTACGCCGCTTTCGCCGCCCTGCTGCACGAGTTGATCATCGGCCTCGCCGGGATGCATTCGGGTTGGTTCCCGGCTTTCGCGGTGGCCGTCGTGTCGCTAGCCGTCGGCATGCTGATCGGGTTCCCACCGCCGGCCCTGGCCCTGCTGGTCGGCTTCACCGCCTCGACCGGTCCCGCCTTCGCCGACATGGGCTGCGACCTGAAGGCCGGATTCATGCTGCGCGGCAACGGCGCCGACGAGGCCTTCGAGCGCGACGGCCGCCGTCAGCAATATCTGGCCGCGATGTATGCCCTGGTGGTCGCGGCGTCGACGGTGCTGGTGCTGTATCCTGGCTTTTTCGCCCGTAATCAGGTGGCGCCGGTGGACCGCGTGTTTGTCGCCGCCATCCATGCCGGAAGCAGTCCCGCCCTGGCCCATGCGCTGCTGCTCTGGGCGATTCCGGGCGCCATGCTGCAGGCCATCGGCGGCTCGCGTCGCCAACTCGGAGTGATGTTCGCAACCGGCCTGCTGCTCACCTCGCCGCTCGCCGGCTGGGCCGTGCTGATCGGGATCGTCTGCCGCCTCTGCTGGCAACGCTACGCCGGAGAGGCCGGGCGCACCGACATGGAGGTGTTCGCCGCCGGCAGCATCGCGGGCGATGCGCTCTATAGCTTTGGGCGCTCCCTCGTGAAGATATAGGCGCGAGGGGAGGATCGCCGGCCCGCCGGTGATGCGATGGTGATCGCGCCCGAATGGCCGCTGGCAGCGTTAAGCTCCCACAGGAAACCAATCGGATCGTACGGGTGCGAGATGATAAGAACAGGCATAAATAAGCAGCCGATGGGAGTTGCGGCCATGCTCGCCCTGATGCTGGCGGTAACGGGTTGCGCCAACACGGACGGTTCCGTGTTTGGCGATTGGCAGGGGAGACAACCGACGGGTGTCGGGATCTATCCGTCGTTCGTGACCCTTGTCCTGCACGGCAGGCCGGGAGACACCCAAGGCGAATACGACTTCCAGGCGATGATCATGCAGCCGACCCTGGACAATATCGGCAACCGTCAACTGACCTGGGGAGATCGCTGGACGCTCACGCCTGCCCCAGCGGCAAACGGACCACCACTTCTGGTGCTACACAACCTGCCGAACAGCCAGGTCTCGCGCTATGTGCTGATGCCAGACGGCATTCTGTTTCCGGCGACGCAAGCGGGACTGCCGGACACGTCGCCCGGAAGTCTGCGCTACGGCCTCAAGCCAGTGCCGAAAAACAGCTGGGGGTATGGACGGCTCTAGTCGCCGCCGACCGGTATCCTGGCCGTTCGTGAAGTGCGTTCCAGGCTGCATGTCACCGTGATGCCTCGGGCGGTTGCGGTATTGCCGGAGTCGTTTGCCGAAGTGGCCCACCTCCCGCCATCAGCCGGTGCCCGATCCAGGCAAGCGGTATGTGAGGTCTGATCACGCGACCTGGTTGTCGCGGGCGTTCCAGAATTCCGCGCGCAGTTCGTGCTTGAGGGTCTTGCCCGCAGCGGAAAGCGGAAGACCGCTTCTGATCTCCATCGACCTGGGGCATTTATATCCACCAATGCGCTGCCGGCAGAATTCGAGTAGCTCCCGATGGGTGAGGCTATAGCCCTCCCGCAACTTGACCACGGCGTGGACAGATTCGCCGAAGCGTTCGCTCGGAATGCCAATGACCGCATTCATCTCGACCGCCGGATGCAGGCCGATGACGGCTTCGACCTCCGCCGAGAATATGTTTTCTCCGCCGGAGATGATCATGTCTTTCGCGCGGTCACAGATAAAGAGATAACCCTCCTCGTCCATCGTCGCGATGTCGCCGGTCCGCAGCCACCCGTCGACCAGGGCCTTGGCGGTCTCTTCGGGACGGTTCCAGTAGCCCATCATCCGGTTGACACCGCGCGCCCAGATTTCGCCGGGTTCATTCACGCCGGCTTCGGTTCCATCCGGGCGCATCAGCTTCACTTCCGTGCAGCAATGGGGCTTCCCGACCGAGCAAAGACGGGGATCGTCGGCGTTCTGATGTACCGGATCGAGGGACGTGATCAGCGGTCCCATCTCGGTCTGCCCATAGCAGTGGGTGAACGTCACATGGCCAAGCTCTGCAAGAAGACGATGATGGAGTGCGGGCTGCATCGGCGCCGATCCGAAAGCGAGCACCTTGAGCGACGCAAGCCTGCCACGGTCAAGGCCAGGCTCGTTCATGACGAAGCCGATCATGGTGGGGCCGAGCAGGGTATGGGTGCATTGCTCAGTCTCCATCAGGACAAGAAAATTTTCGACGCGAAAGATCGGCAGGAAGAAGTGGCTTCCTCCCGCCAGGGTCGTCGCCAATGTCGGCGCGCCATCGCCCATATGAAACATCGGAGACGCGTGGAGGTAGCGTGATCGTCCGTCGATCAGCATGAACATCATCGTCAGGACGGCGCTCGACCATAGGGCGAGGTGATCAAGCATCACACCCTTCGAGCGGCCGGTGCTGCCGCCGGTGAAATAGATTGCTGCCAGTTCGCCATGCGCGGCTTCGAAAGGTTCCAGAGGCGGGCATGTATCGATGAGGTGATCTACCGTGCCGTCCAGTATCTGCGGCGTGTCGGTTCCAACGATCCGGATCGACGGGACGGCCGATCGGAACTGGTCGGCATGCGCCGCGCCGGCGGCGTCGACAAAAAGCAGTCCCGTGCCCACGTCCGCGATTGCCGCGACATTCTCCTCAACCGACCAGCGTGTGTTGAGGAGCACAATCACGCCGCCAGCCCACAGGACGGCATGTTGCACTTCCAGAAAATAATCGCTGTTCCAGGCAAGAAGGGCGACACGGTCGCCGGGGTTACACCCGGCCGCTCGGATACCTCTAGCCAGCCGCGAAACCCGGTCGACATGTTCTTTCCACGTCCGTCTGCGGGACAAATGCATGGTTGCAAGAGCGTTCGGGTTCCCTCGCCGGTTTCGCAACAGCGCCTGGGTAATCAACATGGCCTCTCCCAATCCTCCTCAACGTGCATTTTCTTGATTAACGTCAAACTCTGTTCGAACACTCGTCAAATTCTTCCATGTCGGCGCCACCCGGATGGCGCCGTCCAGCCTGATCGTCCTTCGTCCAGCGGGATCGTCCGGGCGGCTTGGGAAACGGCGCCTGTTTGCCAAGGCTCGTCAATACCTCCTCCTACACGGTCACCAGCAGGTTTAGTCCGAAATCATCCTCGCGCGGTGGTGACGACACAAACTGCTAGACGCGAGATCGCGCGCGATCGGCAGGGTCATACCGGGAACCGCCGTATTAGAGGCAACATGAGGCGCCTGGCCGACTTGGCATCGAAAGCTGAGACGCAAACCGTCTTGACGATGACGCCGCACCGAAAATGCTGCACTGCAACTTGAAGTTTTATCGGCCGCAACGGTTTCGGCGCGCTTCAAGCGACTTGCCGTGCTGCTCGCGCCTTGTGCATCCGGGTGACACTCCTCTGATCGGTCACGTCGACCTGATGGAAGATGGTCGATGTCTCGAGCGCCAGCGTACCGCCCTTCACCACGCTCCTGGACGAGAACGGTGACTTCGCATCCCTTCTTGCGGAGCAGTTCGGCCGTCGCTTCGCCGAGCCTTGACCAACCACACGTAACGAACGAGCCTGTCCCCGCAAAATCTGTCGACACCATCGTTCTGCCGACGCCGCTCAAGCCTTGCGCGTCGATGCCTTGACGATCAGAATAACCGAGTTTTTGGTGAACAGTAAATCTGTTCCTTTGCAGGGATCTTCATGTCAGAATGTTTCATCGTTGCCGCAGTCCGTACAGCGGGTGGCCGGCGCAACGGACGGCTATCGGGCATTCATCCGACGGACCTCGCGGCGCGGTCACTCGACGCGGCGGTTGCCCAGGCGGGTATCGATCCGGCGCTGATCGAGGATGTCATCATGGGCTGCGTCGGCCAGATCGGGCAGCAGAGCTGGAATGTGGCGCGGCAATCCGTGCTGGTCTCATCGCTTCCGCCATCGGTTCCGGCGACCACCGTCGATCGCCAATGCGGATCGTCGCAGCAGGCTGTGCATTTTGCCGCGCAAGCCATTCTGTCCGGCTGCATGGATGTGGTGATCGCGGCGGGGGTCGAGAGCATGAGCCGGGTGCCCATGGCGTCGCCTTACACGGTCGCGGCCGCCGCCGGCCTGGGCGGCCCTTTCTCCGGCGAACTGAAAAGCCGCTATCCCGGAGAGGATTTCAACCAGTTCCGCAGTGCGGAGAAGATTGCGCGCGACTATGGCATCTCGCGCGAGGCAATGGACGAATTTTCCCTGGCGAGCCACCGTAAGGCGAGTGCCGCAATCGCCCGCGGTGAATTCGAGGGGCAAATCGTTCCTGTGTCGGTTGGCGAAGGCTCGGCCGGAACGCACCGGATCGACGAGGGCGTTCGCGGCGATGCCTCGATCGAGGGGCTTGCCGGCCTGAAGACGCTGACCGAGGACGGCCGGCTCACGGCCGGCAATTCCAGCCAGATTTGTGACGGGTCGAGCGCCCTGGTGCTCGCGAGCGCGAGGGCCGTGCGCGAGCATGGGCTCAAGCCGCTGGCACGCGTTCACTCGCTCACCGTGACTGCGGGCGATCCCGTCAATCTGCTTGTCGAGCCTCTGTTCGCAACCGAGCGTGCGCTCAAGCGGGCTGGTTTATCGCTTCAGGATGTCGGCCTTTATGAGGTCAATGAGGCATTCGCGTCGATCCCGCTGGCCTGGCTGCGATATCTTGATGCCGACCCCGACCGGCTGAATGTCAATGGCGGCGCGATCGCGCTCGGTCACGCGCTCGGCGCATCGGGCGGACGGATCATGACGACCCTTGTTCATGCCATGCGTTCGCGTGGCGCGCGTTACGGTCTCCAGACGATGTGTGAGGGCGGCGGCCTCGCCAATGTCACCATCCTCGAGGCCGCATGATGCTCGACACCTCGAGCCGGACGGGATTCAACGAGGAACATGCGCTTTTCCGCGACACGGTGCGCAAGGTCATCGACCGCGGTTTGATACCCAATCTCGACAAGTTCGACGAAGACGGAGTCGTCAGTCGGGAATTCTGGCTCGAATGCGGTGCGGCAGGGCTTCTTTGCCCTTCCGTTGCCGAAGCCTATGGCGGACTAGAGCTGGATTTCCGCTACAACGTCATCGTCACCGAGGAGGTGTCCTACAGCGGTTCCTCGGTCAGTGTGCCGCTGCAGAACGACGTCGTCGTCGATTATATCGAGGCTTATGGCACCGACAAACAAAAGCGGCTTTATCTGCCCAAGATGATCGACGGATCGCTGATCGTCGCGATCGGGATGACGGAGCCCGGAACGGGGTCCGACCTGCAGGCAATCAAGACCAGCGCCAGGCGCGATGGCGACACCTACGTCATCAACGGATCGAAGGTCTATATCACCAACGGACAACTTGCCGACCTCGTGATCGTCGTCACCAAGACCGTTGCCGCGGCGCGATCCAAGAGCCTTTCATTGATACTGGTCGAGGCGGGCTGCGCCGGTTTCGAGCGCGGCCGCAACCTCAAGAAGATCGGACAACCGTCAGCCGACACCTCGGAACTCTTTTTTCACGACGTTGTCGTGCCAGCCGAAAATCTTCTCGGCCATGAAGGTGCCGGTTTTGGCTATCTGATGGGCAGGCTGCCACAGGAGCGGCTTTCCATCGCGGTGGCCGCACAGGCCGTCGCACAGCGTGCCTTCGACGAAGCGCTTGCCTTTGTTCAGCAGCGTCCGGCATTCGGCAAGACCGTGTTCGACTTCCAGAATACACGCTTCGTACTTGCCGATTGCAAAAGCCAGCTACAGGCCGGCTGGGCCTATCTCGACTGGGCCATCGACCGCCAGGTCCGTGGCGTCCTGACGACGGCGGAAGCCTCCGCGCTCAAGCAATGGCACACCGATATGCAGGCGCGCGTTACCGATGCCGCACTGCAACTGCATGGCGGCGCCGGTTATATGAACGAATATCTGGTCGGCCGGCTATGGCGCGATTCCCGGGCGACCCGGATCTACGGCGGCACCAATGAGATCATGAAGGAAGTCGTCGGCAGATCCCTGGCGACTTCCTGAACCTCGCCTGTTTTGGCGCCTCATCCCCGTATTCGACGATCATCAGGAAACCTCACCATGAGCATCGTCTCCTTCAAGCAATCGGGCCGGGTTGGTCTGCTTACCGTTGATTCGCCGCCGGTCAACGCGTTGGGACATGCCGTTCGACGGGAGTTGGCGGCAGCGCTCGACCACGCCCAGGCTGACACCGCGATTTCGGCCGTTGTCCTGATCTGCGCGGGCCGGACATTCTTTGCTGGCGCCGACATCACCGAGTTCGGCAAGCCGGTCGAGGATCCTCACCTGCGCGTCGTGCTCGAGCAGATTGAAAACAGTCCCAAGCCCGTTGTCGCCGCCATTCACGGTTCCGCGCTGGGCGGCGGCCTCGAACTCGCGCTCGTCTGTCACTATCGGATCGGCGTTCCTTCGGCTCGTCTTGGCCTGCCCGAGGTCACGCTTGGGCTTCTTCCCGGGGCGGGCGGCACCCAGCGCCTGCCGCGGATCGTCGGCGTGACAGCTTCACTCGACCTGCTGACGTCCGGCCGTTCGCTGTCCGGTGCGGAAGGGTTGGAGCTGGGACTGCTCGACCGGCTTGCCCGCGAGGAGCATCTGGCCGAGGATGCCGTCGCTTTCGCCGAGGATCTCGTCGAGCGCGGCGTGCCGGCGGTCCGGATTCGAGACCGGGAGTTGGACCCGTCGCAGGCGCGAGCCGCATTATTCGAGGAATTTCGCCGCCGCAACGGCCGCGCTTTCCAGGGGCGCGAAGCACCCGAGGCGATCATCAAGGCGGTCGAGGCTGCCGTCTCCCTCCCCTTCGAGCAAGGTCTCGCGGCTGAATATGCCTTGTTCGAAACGCTCGAGGCCGGAATTCAGAGCCGTGCTCTGCGGCACCTTTTCTTTGCGGAACGAGGCACCTTGAAGATCCCCGATGTGGCGCTTGCGAAAGGCGACCACACCATAGCCGCGGTCGGCGTGATCGGCGCGGGAACCATGGGCGGCGGCATCGCGATGAATTTTCTCAATGCCGGTATTCCGGTGACATTGGTCGACATGACCGATGAGGCGCTGCAGCGCGGTATCGCTGCCATCCGGCGCAATTACGAGAGCGGCGTTCAAAAGGGGCGGTTGAGCCAGGAGGCGTTCGACCGACGCCTCGCACTTCTCGAACCCACCACCGATCTGACTGCGCTCGCCCATGTCGACCTCGTCATCGAGGCGGTTTTCGAGCAGCTTGAGGTGAAACAGGATCTGTTCGCGCGGCTCGACATGATCGCGAGGCCGGGTGCTATTCTCGCGTCGAACACGTCCTTCCTCGATCTCGACAGGATTGCCGAGGCGACCGGCAGGCCCGACGATGTCATTGGGCTGCATTTTTTCTCACCTGCCAACGTGATGCGCCTGCTGGAAGTCGTGCGCGGGCGGAAGACGGCCGAGGCGGTGGTGGCGACGTCGATGAAGCTAGCCAAGCGCATCAACAAAACGCCCGTCCTGAGCGGCGTGTGCCACGGCTTTATCGCCAACCGGATCATGTTCGCGCGCGGCGCACAGGCGGATGCGATGATGCTTGAGGGCGTGCCGGTGGCGACGATAGATCGGGTGATGGTTAAGTATGGATTCGCGATCGGCCATTTCCAGATGTTTGATCTGGCGGGACTGGACGTCCTCGGACGTGGCAGCACCGAGCGCAGCGTCTGCGCGGATCTCGTGTCGCTCGGTCGATTGGGCCAGAAAAGCGGCGCCGGCTATTATGACTATGATTCTGCACGCCGGTTCAAGGCGTCGCCTGTAGTCGACACGGTCATCGCAGACTATGCGGCGTTTGCCGGCATCAAGCCTGGTCCGGCCTTGTCAGACGACGCGATCATCGCCCGCCTGCTCCTCCCCGTTGTGAATGAGGGCGCGAAGCTGCTGGAAGAAGGCATCGCGCTGCGGGCTGCGGATATCGACGTCGCAGCCGTGCTGGGTTATAATTGGCCGGGTCACACCGGGGGGCCAATGTTCTGGGCCGATACCATCGGCCTGCCCGCGATCGTCGAACAACTCCAGGCGCTGCAGACCCTGCATGGCGAGGCCTTCGCGCCGTCGCCGCTCTTGATCAAAATGGCCTCGGGCGAGGGAAATCCATTCTTCGTGCCTCCATCTTAATGGGCAGGTCCAGCCTCACGCTCGTTGAGCCTCAAAAATCGGCGTTACCCACTCCAACCTCACAATCGCGATCGCGATCGGACGCCGGAGGCTGCGATGGTGCCAAGGTTGTTGGCGGGTTGGACGTGGCCGACCGACGGGCCGAACAAGGCGGCGCAGGTGTCCCGGAACCAGTCATAGGACCACGCCTGGAACGTCTTCAAAGATGTCGCGATCGCGTGGATCCCGTATCGCATCCGCTGTCGAGTTGGGCGGGAAGCTGAGCCGAAAGCGCAGCGCGGCAGCCAGGCCATTGCGAGACAACGGGGAATCGTTAAGGGCTTCGACGAGGTTGGCCATGCCTTTTCAGGACGGCGAAGCCGGTATGCAAGTCTCAATGCCGTTGCGTTACGTCCATCCCTCCGCTTATCCACGGACGCGATCTCACATCCCACTGCAAAGCATTCAAGCGACCGCAGCCCTCTTCAAAGAACGCAAAACATCCCACTGAGCCATCCCGCTTTCCGTTTGTCTCATCCAACCATTTCGAACAGAGCCACCTGGAAATCTAGATCTTCACGTTTTGAACGGATGTCAGCCGCAGAGAGTTAAGCCATCTCCGGGCTGGCTGTTCAACCAAGTAATAGCTGACGGCACCCAGCCCAGTGGCTATCAACATCAACCCGCCCTTAACCAGCAGCGAGGGCTCTGCCACCGCCAGACGGTAGAGCGGCTGCTGCCAGAGAGATATCGAGAATGAGGGCAGGCCAAGGCGGCGCATAACCACCCATCCCAACCCCGTTTGCAGCCACTTGGCTGAATGCTCCAGATTGGCGATTGCCATGGCGGCGGCGGCTGTTCCGACCGAGAGATAAAGCGTCTGGGCAAACCAAAGCTGCAAGAACCGGAGACCAACCGCTATTGCAAGTAGGACCGGTATGCTGATCGCCGGGATGACAACCCCTCTTGCTCTCAGGTCAAGGATCGCCAGATAGGCCAGGCACCCGAGCAGGATGGAGCTGATATGAGCATCCGTCCGCCAGAACACCGCGAAGTAGTTTTGGCCTAATGCCGTGCTGATCAGCCCGTCGAGCAGGGATAGGATGGTGACTGCGATCAGGATCGGTTTCACCGGCCATTGCCATTTACGTGCGGCCAGCGCCAGCAGGCCCAGCAGGATGTAGGTGTGCTCCTCAACGCAGAGCGACCAAGTCTGATCGAGTGCCAGGACATGATGCCCGACATAGACAAACGCGTAGTTGAAGAAAAAAAGTGCAGAGGATACCGCGGCAATCGGCTTGAAGCTTATCGGGGTGTAGAGCGTGGCGAAGTAGATCAGGAACAGGAAGACGATGAGGGCAGGAAGAATTCGGCTCAGCCTGCGGCGGTAGAACTCCAGGAGTGGAGCCTTCTTCACGAACAAGATATCAGCCATCAAGCGACCGCTCAAAACGAAGAAGAACTCGACGCCTAGCAGGGCGAATCCTATCTTGGGTAGTCTTCCTTCGAAGAAATGTCCGATCAGGACGAAGGCAATGCTGAGCCCCCGCCACCCGTCCAATACATCGATGCGCCAGTTTCAAGCATGCCGTCATCATCCTTCGTTTGGACGTTGAGGTATATAATTGGGATGGCGTCCCGTACGGGGGTTTGAACCCGAGTTTCCG
>CAXTCT010000041.1:0-11797 GCA_964242565.1 uncultured Acetobacteraceae bacterium
GCCGCCAGCCCCGGCCCCGGAGGTTGTCGCCGCGCATCCGGCCCCGCTTGCCGCTGTGGCGCCCGCCATCATCGGACCTCCGGTTGCTCCGTCCCCCCTGACCTCGGCGCCTCCGTCTGTTGCCGGTCCTGCACCGGTGGCGACCGCACGGCTTGCAGTCCCCCCGGTCCAGCTTCAGCGCGGTCCACCCCAGGCCGTCCAACCCCAGGCCGCTCAATCCCCGGCTCCCCAGGTCCGGGGCGCTCAACTTCCCGCCATGCCGCTACAGACCCCGAGCCCCAAACCCGTGTCGCCATCGCCCGCGCCATCCTCCGTCCCGCCGCCGAATTCAGGGACGCCGGCGACACGATTCCGGGTCTATAACATTAGTGCCTGCCATCAGGGTGTCTGTCCGCGCTGGTCGGTGACGGATCTCGACCAGCGGCAGCATTTCGTGGCGGCCTTCAA
The DNA here is from genome assembly GCA_964242565.1 of uncultured Acetobacteraceae bacterium. GTDB lineage: Bacteria > Pseudomonadota > Alphaproteobacteria > Acetobacterales > Acetobacteraceae > Lichenicoccus. The sequence goes on from CAXTCT010000041.1 coordinate 448, forward strand.
TCCCGCTGCCCTGCATCTGGACAGCGATACGCTGCAGAGGCTGCGTGAGGGTTCGGTCGATCTGATCGTCATCGGCTCGATCGTGCGAAACGGGTCCGAGGGGCGCATTTTGAATGCCGGAGCGCTGCAGGAGGTGGCGCCGCACCGGGGCCGGTCGCCTTCACCACCACCTCCACCGTCACCTTCGGGTTCCAATCCGATTGAACTGGCGCCTCCACAGCTCCAGTCGCCCCCGCCCGGTTTCCTTCCGGTACCACCTCCCGGGCAATAGCCAGGAAGTTGTTTCTTCTTCGTTTCCGCCAAGATCGCTGTCGTCTTGGCGGGTCTTCCGGCTGGCCAACAGGCTGGATTTCACCTGCCTGAGCCGTTTGCCGACCACCAGATGATTGATCTGCTGACCGCGCTCGGACAGTTCGGGCGCCAGATGACGCAGGGTCTTGCAGGTCCGGCCTAGCGGGCACATCGGATTGCCTCGCTCGCCGAAGACGGCCGTCGCGCATTCTCTCGGCGCGCATGGATCTCGTCATAACCGATCATGCCCGGCACCGCACGGCGTCGAACTTGGCCGGAGAATTCCAACGCCTCGCGTGTGCAGCTCAGCCGCAAAACCTCCCGAACCTTCCGAAGCGGCAATTTCCGGGCATCGTCGATGATGCCGTGGAGGCCCTCGGGGTCGTCCGGCCTCGACCGGAATCAGCGTGCGGCTTCCGTCGGAGCCAGTGTCCACCTTCCCCTGGAACCGCTTGCCGCGATCCCTCGGGTTGCGCAGCGGGATAAAAGGAGCAGTTCCCGTAAATCTCTCAGCATTAAAAAGCCGACGGGTCGGTCTATGTATTGCTGGTTCCCGGAGGAAAGGAGTATGCTTCTGGCCGGTCGCCGGCACCGGCGTTCGACGGACCTAGCCATTCCCCGGCTGCCTTTCGTCATTTCCAGGGATGACAACGCGGCCCGTGGGCAGTCGAAAACGGCGTGTGGACGAGACAAGTCGTCGGCGGCGACGGGCATTGCGTAGGGAAGTGCCGCTCGCGCGGCAGTGGGGTAGGGCAGAGAAATGCTTGAGCGGGTTCGATTCACCTTAACCGACCATATCGCCGATGTTCGGCTCTGCCGTGCCGAGAAATCGAACGCGCTGGATGGCGCCATGTTCGACGCGCTGATCGAGGTCGGCAACGAGCTTAGCACCATCAACGGGCTGCGGGCCGTCGTGATTTCCGGCGAAGGCCGCGGCTTCTGCTCCGGGATCGACATGGCGGTGCTGCAGGACATGGAGGGCGGGTCGATTGCAGGAACGCGCAACCTCATGGCGCGGACGCATGGTCCTTGCAACCGGTTCCAGCAGGCCGCCTGGGTGTGGCGCGACATGCCCGTGCCGGTGCTTGCCGCCGTCCACGGCTTTGCCCTGGGCGGCGGCCTGGAAGTCTGCCTCGGCGCAGACATGCGCTACGTGGCGCCTGATGCCAGGCTTGCGGTGATGGAGGTCCGTTGGGGGCTGGTCCCGGACATGGGTGGCACACAACTCATGCGCGGACTGGTACGTCCTGATCTGCTCCGGGAGTTGTCTTTCACGGGACGAATTTTCTCCGGTACGGAGGCATTCGAATACGGTCTCGCGACCCGCGTTACAACAACGCCGTACGAGACCGCGATGGCCATCGCCAAGAGCATCGCGGCGAACAGCCCCGACAGCGTGCGAGCCCTCAAGCGGATCCTGAACGGCGATCTTCAGGCGGACATGCGTGCGGGTCTGCTGGCGGAAACCATCGAGCAGCAGGCTCTCCTGGGCACTCATAATCAGCTTGAAACGATCCGCGCCCACCGTGAGGATCGTCCCACCCGCTTCCAGGACAACTGAGGGCATCTGACATCGGAGCGAGCGGTTCCCGCTCCAGTTCACTGGCAACCGCCCGACGGACGCGACTAGACGCCCGACATAAAAAACCAGGAGGACTCGTGGAATGTGGCTCACCGATGCACTTCACAGGGCCGCGCAGCAGGCTCCAAATCGTACCGGCTCGGTCTTCGGCGAGCGACAGCGCAGCTGGGGCGTGATCCTGGACCGCGTCAGTCGAATGGCCGGCGCGTTGCGGGCACGGGGTCTCGCTGTCGATGCTCGGGTGGCTGTGCTGGCGCATAATAGCGACAATTATCTTGAGTTACTCTACGCGGTCGCCTGGGCGGGCGGGGTCAGCGTACCGCTCAACACGCGGTGGGCTATTGCCGAGAATATCGTTGCACTGGAGGATTGCGGTGCGGACTTCCTGTTCGTCGATGAACATTTCCTGCATCAGGTGCCGGACATTCTGGCCCAGCTGGGCCGGCCGATTTGCGTCGTCTTCATGGGAAAGGGAAAGGATCCGGAGCATTACCTGAATTATGAAGGCCTGATCGAAACATCTTACCCGGTCGAGGATGCCAGGCGCGGGGACGAGACGCTCTGCGGGATATTCTACACGGGGGGTACCACCGGCAAGCCGAAGGGGGTGATGCTCTCGCATGCCAACCTGACCTACTCGTCGCTGAACTGGATCGCAAGCTGGGGCCTGTCCGAGGCGACGGTCTGCCTGCATGTCGCCGGGCTGTTCCATCTCGCAGGAACCGCACCAGCCTTTGCAGTGGCGCTCGCCTGCGGCACGAATATCTTCCTCCCGAAATTCGAGCCGGAGCCGGTATTCCAGGCCATCGCTGAACACCGGGTAAATTGTTGCCTGCTGGTTCCAACCATGATCAGCATGATGATGGACCATCCCGCGTTCTCGACCTATGACCTGTCCAGCCTGCGCTATCCCATGTATGGCGCAGCCCCGATGCCGGCACCGGTATTGCGCCGGGCGATGGAGCTCCTGCCGGACTGGAAGTTCTGCCAAGGCTACGGCATGACCGAGACAGCGGGCCTCGTTGCGATCCTGCCGGCAAAGTTCCATACCTTCGACGGACCGTTCGCGAGCAAGCTCGCCGCGGCCGGCCGTTCGACCTACGGAAACGTCATGCGCATCATAGATCCGGCCAGCGGAGCCGAATTGCCGCGCGGATCCTCCGGCGAGATCACGATACGGGGCGGCAACGTCATGATGGCTTACTGGAATCAGCCGGAAGCCACCGCGGCCGCATTGCGGGATGGCTGGCTGCATACGGGTGATGCCGGATGGATGGACGATGAAGGACTGATCCATATCGTCGATCGCATCAAGGACATGATAATCTCCGGCGGCGAGAACATCTATTCGGCGGAAGTTGAGCGGGCAATCTATCAGCATCCCGGAGTAGCGGAATGCGCGGTGATCGGAATACCCGATGGACAATGGGGGGAGACGGTCCACGCCGCCGTGGTTCCGAAGGAAAATCATATGCTGACCTCCGACGACATCATCCTCCACACAAAAGCGTTGATAGCGGGCTACAAATGTCCCCGATCGGTCGAGATAAGATCCGAACCCCTGCCATTATCCGCCACCGCGAAGATAGACAAGAATGCGCTCCGGCAGCCTTTCTGGGCCGGTCACAGGAAGAAGGTTGCCTGACCGGGATCAGAGCCGGTCTCTCGATCTCACCTGCAGAAGGACTTCTCGACATGAACACGATCGCGACGGCAAGCGCACGGCACGATACAGCCATGTTCCAGTTCTCCGATCCGTCCGCGGTGCGCCTGCGTAATAAGGTGCGTGGTTTCGTCGATGATGTCGTCTTGGCGGCGGGTGAGAGATGGGAGGAACTCGGCACAACCCCACACGATGCGTTCCGGCAGCTTGGCGCGCTGGGATTGCTCGGATTGCGGCACGAAGAGCGCTACGGCGGAACCGATGTCGGGCCGATCGGATCTGTCGTGCTGGCGGAAGAGCTTTCCCGATCGACGTTCGGTGGATTCGCCGAGGCGGTGATGATCCACACCGACATGTCCGCAACACACATTACGCATCACGGCACCGCCGAGCAGAAGCAGCGCTACCTACCGGAGATCATCCGCGGTGATCGGATCTGCGCGATCTCTGTGACCGAGACGGGTGCCGGCTCCGACGTCGCTTATCTGGCAACACGGGCCGAACGCGATGGGGCGGACTACATCCTCAACGGGTCGAAGACTTACGTCACGAATGCAGTTCACGGCGACGTCTTCATTGTCGCGGCTCGGACCGACCCACATGCGAAAAGCAGCAGGAGCATTTCCCTGTTCATCGTGGAACGGGGAATGCCGGGCCTGGAGATTATGTCCATGCCGCTGAAGCATGGAATGCGGTCGTCGGACATGGCGAACCTGCGTTTCGACAATCTGCGGTTGTCATCCAGTCAGTTGCTGGGCGAGGAAAACCGCGGCTTCTACGCCATCATGGAGGCGTTTCAAAACGAACGCTTGATGATCGGCGCCATGTGCGTGGGGATGGGCGAGAAGGCCCTGGAACTCACGGTAGAACATCTCAAGGATCGAAACGCGTTCGGCAAAACCTTGTGGGATTTGCAGGCGCCCCGCCACCGGGTGGCGATGCATGCGGCGCAGCTGGCGGCGGTGCGGGCGCTCGTTCATGAGACGGCAATTAGCATGAGTATGAATGGGGATTGCATCAAGCAGGTCTCGATGGTCAAGGCCCTGGCGGGTGAGGTTCTGCAAGATCTGATCCGTGGATGCCTGCAGCTGCACGGGGGAGTTGGCTACATGCACGGCGCAGTCATGGAGAGGATCGGCCGCGACGCCCGATTGATGACAATCGGCGGTGGCGCGACTGAGGTGATGTTGGACGAGATAGCGAAGCGCTTGTAGCTCCGCCGACACACTGATCAAAATTCGGCCTGACGGGTATCCGCAACGAAACGGAAGATAGATATACTAATCCTTGGCCGTCTCGATGGGTAGGATCCCCGGCGAACCGCAGCTTGGCCGGTCATGGTTTAAGTAAAGGAAATTGTCACGGCAGGATGACCAACCTCGCGAGGCCTGACTTAGCTTTGGAATACGGCACGTCGACACGGATCACGTGTAAAGAACGAGCGCCGAAGAAATCGACCAGAGGAAACGATATGGAAAAGCTTTATATCACCGGGGCTGCATTATTTCTTTCCGCCACCGTGCCTGTCTATGCGCAAACGATCCCGCTCCCGACCGGCGAAACCGTGAACTTGGGGAGCTCGGGTATTACCGCGAATCTGGCGAGCACCGCCACCGGCGGTGTCGCGATCAGGACGAGCAACCCGGACCCAACACTGATCGGAAGTAGTTTCGGCAGTAACGGCAAGCCCAAGGGCGGCGTGACTACGGGCGACGCGACTGATAACGGCGACATCAACTATCGGAAGGGCGACGTCTTTGACGCGCCCATCAAGCTTTTCTCTCGTCTGACATTGACCGATGGCGCTTATAGCGTTGTCGTCAGCACCCGCGCCTGGGTGGATCCAGCTCTGGAAACTGGCGACGTGTCTAACGGGAATGGCCCAAACGGCTTCCAGTATAATCAGCCCCTTGGCGATAATGGTCTGACCCAACTTAACAAGTTCGCCAATATCGTTCCTTGGGAAGCTTATGCAACAGCCAAATGGCCGCTGGGAAAGGACGCTTTAACGGTATCCGTCGGTCGCGAGGCGGTCGATTGGAGCAAGGCGCTCTATTTCATCGACTACGCCCATATCGCGCCGTTCGACATAACGGCACTCAATGAGCCGGGTGCCCTGACGGACAGGGAGGTCAACATTCCGACGGGCTTGTTGAGCGCGAAATACAAGCTGGCCGCCGGCCTTAGTGTAGAGGGATTCTACCAACTCGAGCAACGGGAGGACAATCTTCCGGCCTGTGGGACCTTCTCAAGCGTCGTCAATATCGGCGTTGATCCGGGATGCGCCGGTGTGACCGACAACGCATTCACTAGCGTGAACGCAAAATACCTGCCCGCGTCGGCCGCTGTGTGGGACACGGCCTCCTATAGTCTTGCAAACGGCGACGTCATTCCACGTATAGGCGACACGACTCCTGGAGCACACGAGCAAGGCGGCGTCGCGGTCCGCTATCATCTGGCGCCTGCTAATCTGGATATGAGCCTCTATTTCCTGAATCTTGAGTCTCGTTTGCCCTTCGTCGCGGTCAACACCGACGTCAACCCTTCCGCGTCCAAAGCGCCGAATGCCGGCCTGCTCGCCGCGGGAGCGCCTGTCGGCTATGCGGGGCTGGCGACCGTTTTGAAGAACCAAAGCTATCACTATGACTATCCGGGAAATATCCGGACCGTCGGCTTCAACGCCGCGACGACTTTGCTCGGATGGAAGGTTGCCGGCGAAGTCGAGTATATCGACAACCAACCGCTGCAGGTGAACACGCCCGACATCCTGAGTGCTGTGCTCGGAGCGCCGAACCTGATAGCGAATCGTCTGCAGCCTGGTACTAACGCCACGTTCAAGTCGGTCGATCAGCATCATGAGGCGACTGTAGACGTCAACTTCATCCGCGTCCTTCCCCATGTTCTTCGTGCGAGAGCTCTCGTTCTGCTAGCCGAATTCCGATATCAGGGAGTGATGGATCTGCCGCCTCTTTCAGAAGTACGTTACGGGCGGAGCTTTGCGTTCGGATCTTCAGCGGATGGCACACAAGGCTGTCTTGCCACCGAGAGTCCGCAAGCACAGGACATTTCGGGCTGCTTCAACAAGGGTTTCGTTACTTCGAACGCTGTAGCCTATCGTCTTCGCGCGGCCTTGAGCTACGCCGTGGGAAGTGGATTTAGCGTTAGCCCGAGCCTTCTATGGTCCCATGACGTAAGCGGATACTCCGCTGATGGGCAGATTCTGCAGAACCGCCGCATCATAAAGGCGGCCGTCGATTGGGCATGGAAAAAGAAGGTTTTCGGCGGTGTTTCCGCTGTTTACCAAGTTAACGCCTCGACGTACAACGTTCAAAGGGACCGTGATTATGTTGAGCTGTATGCCGGAGTGAATTTCTAGAATAATCCAATGTGGGCGGAGTGCGGTGCGTTCCGCTCACATTGAATTCGATGCCACGTCATCCTTCACCAAATTCTTCTCATGCGTCGCAAAGCGATCCACCACAAGGCGCACCGGCTTCGTGAGCTGCCGCAACTGGCTGACGAACTCATACCGGTCGCCGCTGGCACAGGCGTTCGATCGCTGGAGTCCGTAGTGACATGGCAGACGCCATTGCGGTGGTGCTGAACCGCTTCTGACCCCTCCTGCCGGCACCGGTAACGCTTGACTGATATTGCCGCCCTGCTTTGCGCCGCAGCAGACGGTTTATCGCGGGGTCGCTTTCAACCGGCAGCGGATCGGACGCGAGGCAAGTCCGAACGCGGCCATTAACGACACTCGGAGCGTCAAGAACGCCGAGGCGGGCGCCCCGCGAAGCCTTCCTCTACAACGTAGGTCAGGCCAAGCCGACAGCATGTCTGCGTGGTCTGGTTCTCTCGGTTAGGCTCAAGCTGGCAAGGAAGCGGCCCTTCGGGAAAGCAGATCGCCCATAAGTCGTGCGCTTCGGCATCTTCCTCCATGGTGCAATGGTGCCATCATTTTACTGATGTTCACCGTCACGATCACATGGCCCGATTTTTGCTCTCCGGTTCACCGTCAGGCAACTTCTATTCCTCAGAAGAGCAAATCGGGAGCGTCTCCATGTCTCAACTGCGAGCAGACCGGCTCAGTTTTCTTGAGGCCATTGGCCAGTCCGTGGCCAATGTCTCTCCTACCCTGACCCCGGCCGTCGCGGTCGCGGTGGTGGCCGCCACCGCAGGCACAGCCTCCTGGCTGGTCTATGTCTTGGCGACGGTGGCCCTGGTTGTCGTCGGGTTCAACATAGGCAAGCTTGCAAGCAAGATCTCCGCAGCCGGTTCCTTCTTCATCTATATCTCGCGCGGGTTGGGACCGACGGCCGGTATGCTTGCCGGATGGGCGATGCTTGCCGCCTACGTGTTCACGGCTATGGCGTTGACAGCCGCGACGGCATTGTTCGTCCAATCGCTGATCACGGCGCTCGGCTCGACGATCGTGATCCCGACCTATCTGCTGTTCGCCGCGATCTCGATCCTGGTCTATCTGTTCGCGATACGCGACATTCGATTTTCCTCCCGGCTTGGCCTCGGGCTTGAAGTCATGTCGGTCGCGATCATCGCCGTGGTCTGCTTTCTTTCCTGGAAGAACCACGGCTTCGCGATGGATCCCAAGCAGGATCATCTGCAGGGCGCCGGCCTCGGGGCCATCGCACAATCCATCGTGTTCGGCATATTCTCCTATGTCGGCTTCGAGAGTGCGGCCACACTCGGCAAGGAAACCCGCAACCCCAAGAGGGTGATCCCCCGGGCGGTGATCCTGACCCCGATCCTGGCTGGTATCGTGTTCATCGTGACCACCTACGTCATCGTCCAGGGCTTCGGCGATGACACCGCGAAGCTCGGCGCGAGCTCCGGTCCGCTTGCCGACATCGTGGCCGGGAAAAGCTCCGCGCTGACCGTGCTGGTCTATATCGCCGCCACGGTGAGTTGCTTTGCCTGCGCGCTCGCGTCGATCAACTCCTTCTCACGCATCCTGTTCTCGCTCGGCCGCTACCAGTTCCTGCACCAGGCGATGGGCAGCGTGCATCACAAGCACCAGACCCCGCATCTCGCCGTGACGATCGGTGTGATCATCAACTTCGTGGTCTGCGCGGCGCTCTATCGACAGGCCAATACCGACCTGCTGGGCTGGTTTGGCACCATCGCAAGCTTCGGGTTCATCATCGTGTATTTTCTTTGCTCGGTGGCCTCTCCGTTGCTGCTGCGCAAGACCGGCGAGGCCAGCGCGACCGTCTATGCGATGGGGATGATCGGCGCCTTGCTCATGGTGTTGTCGCTGATCGGCAGCCTGTACCCGGTCCCGGCCGCACCCTACGACTACCTCCCCTACGGCTTCCTCGCCTACATGCTCGCCGGCGCGATCTGGTTCGTGCTGCTCAAGAACCGCGTTCCGCAGGTCGTGCTGCGCATGGAGCATGACCTCGAAGGCGTCGTAACAGGAGCCAAGTGAGACGCCTCCCGGCGCCGGGGCCTCGATCGATCGAGGGCGTCGCACTGGACCATGCTTGCAATCGCGCGGGCCTAGACGTTGACGATGGGCTGCCGCCCCAACATCCGAAGCGTCAGCTTCCGCCCGATGACCATGTACGGATAGATCGCCTTGGCCAGCTTCGGGCGGGAGAAGACCATGGCGTTGACGCGGCTGAACAGGCCATCCTCGCTGCCGAGCATGGCGAGCACGTGCAGGGCGTCCGAGCCGTAATAGAAGCGGCCGTCCCACTGGACGGCCATGCCCTCGTTGAGATCGAGCCCCTTGTCCCTGATTTCGCGGACCAGGGGATGGTCGCTCTCGCGGGCATCGATCATGTGCACCCGCCCGACATTCTGGCGGATGCGGTACAGCATGACATACCGGCTACAGAATGGGCATTCGCCGTCATAGACGACGAAGATCTCGCCCTTCTGCGCGTTATTTGCCGGTCTTGACCCCGCTGGCGGGGCCGAGGCCGATCGTGAATTCCGTGTGCTTCCTAACATCGCGCTTCAGCCTTCCGTGATCCATCCCGAGGCAGACGGAGTCCACCGCGTATTTATATCCGATGATGTCGTTTATCGAGAGGTGGTTGAACTCCCGGAAGACGAATGGATTGGACTGCATATGATGAGGGTAGAGGTAGAAAAGATTGTCGTTCTTGACAGCGGGATTGCGCCTCATGAAGCTGTCCGTGTTGTGTACCAAAGTCTCGACCGCTTTGAGGGTCACCCCGGTATCCTGATGCGTCTCGATCCTTGGGCCGCATGATGTGGCATCATGCCAGCTATCGAGATTGAGGTTGTTGCCGCCGATCCGGAAGCTGAAATTATTGTCCGGGATATACATGCCGCCCTGGGCGATCGTGTATGAATAGATCCCGAAGAAGGTCGAGGGCACCGCGACGGTCCGCCCGTCTCGGGTAACAGCGAAGAAGTTCGGGCTCGACAGCTTGGCACCGTCGAGCCAGCCGAGATGGTTGGTATAGAAGGCGTAGCTGCCGAACAGGGTGGTCAGGCAGCAGACAATTTTCATCGACCGGGTCATGTCGCTGTTCTTCATGAACAGGGCTGAGCTGTAGATGATCAGGTTCATCACGATCCAGAAGTGGAACAGGGCTCCCAGCGTGAAGAAGACGCCGATGTGGAAGGCGTCGAACAGCAGGGTGAAGATCAGCAAATAGCGGACCCGCAGCGATGCCAGGGGACAAAGCAGCTGCGCCCCGAGCACGAATATATTGAACGGAAGGGCGAAGTTCTTGATGAGGTCCCAGCTGAACTGCACCAGCCAGGGCGACATGGCCAGCGGATTGTCGCCGCGTTCCATGCCGATGACGATGGCAGTCTGGGTCGGGTTGCCGAGTAGCCAGGTCCAGGGCTCGGCGCCACCGGCTCGCAGCTTCGCAATCCCGGACAGGAAGTAATTGCCGAGATGGGCGCCGACGACGCAAGCCCAGATCAGCTTGGCGGCATTCTCGCGCATGCCGGCGGGCTCGATCTCCGGCCAGCGGCGGCGGAGGGCCGGCAGGCGCGCCCAGACCGCCTCGCTGGTGAGCAAGACCGTCAGCAGGGCGCCAATGGTGCCGAACGAGCCCGCGTCGAGCAGACTGAGGTAATCCGTGTCGACCACCGGAATGCCCCCGGCTGGCCCGATACGCAGGCGGAAGCCGATATAGTAATAGAATAGCGGGATCAGAAAGGCCGGCCGCCAGAGCGAGGCGATCCCTGCCAGGACCGCGAGCAGCGCGCCCCAGCGGAAGAACAGGATCTGCGGCAGGTTGCTGCCGAAGATGACGTTGGGCGCCGGCGGAACCGCCCCGAAGCTGTCGAACAGCACCTGGACCAGGATCACGGCGCCGACGCCGCGCACGACGAACCGCAGCAGCCAGGGGATCGCCTGATAGCGCACCCGCAGGAACAGGCAGGCGCCGATCCAGGCGAGGACCACTATGGCGAAAGCTTCGTGCTGGGATGCCTTGGCCATGTGGAAGACCAAACGCTTGCCAAGCAGGAAGGCGACGAGGCTGAGCAGCAGCAGGACAACCGGAGCGACCACGGGAGCCCAGCTGCCGCGATCCTTCACCAGCATGTCGCGATTGACCGGAGTATCCACAGGTCCTCCTCAGGGAACGACAGGCGCGGAAATAATGGGAGATCGTCTTGCCACGGAATGATTAACGCGTCATTTGCCGTATGTCGTTCCGGGCTGGGTTCTACGCTTTATGGGCCGACGGTGGCGCCGGTACCGCAACGGACTTCCGGCTGCCGCGCTCGCGCAGGGCGTCGACGGCACCCGCGATCATGCGTGCCTTGTAGCGGAGCCGCAGGCGCGCCGGGCTTGGCGGCAGGAA